>NZ_JBFAXI010000026.1:99255-103360 GCF_040680735.1 Streptomyces sp. NPDC051987
GCGTCCCGCCCCGGCCTGGCGTTGCGTCCCGCCCCGGCCTGGCGTTGCGTCCCGCCCCGGCCTGGCGTTGCGTCCCGCCCCGGCCTGGCGTTGCGCGCTCTTGTGCGGCACGCCTTCCCGGGGCGGCTGCCTTCCCGGGCCGGCCGGCGTGGCGCGCCGTGCGGCGCGGGCAGCCGGCTGTGCCGGGCGGGTTCCGGGTGCCGGGTTCTCCGGCGGCCTGCACGGCCGGTGACCTGTCCGGCCTGGGCGGGTGCGCCCGGGCGGCCGGTGTCCCCGGGCGGCCGGTGTCCCCGGGCGGTGGAGGGCGCACCTTGTGCGGGCGGCGGGTCGGGCCGGGGCCGTCTGCGCGTCCCCTGGATCCCCGGGGTCTACTGGGCCCAGGCGTGCATCGTCGAGGCGGCCGTCGAGCTGCTGGAGAGCGGCGGCCCTGAGGCGGTGAGCACCCGCGCGGTCGCCGCCGCGGCCGGTATGCAGCCGCCGGCGATCTACCGCCTCTTCGGCGACGAGGAGGGACTCCTGGAGGCGGTCGCCGAGCACGGCTACGCGCAGTTGCTGGAGAGGAAGCGCGCGCAGTCGGCCCCGCTGTGCAGGACCCGGTGGAGGACCTGCGCCGCGGCTGGGACCTGGTGGTGGAGTTCGGGGTCTGCCGCCCCGAGTTGTTCGCGGTGATGAACAGGGCCGCCGGCCGGGGAGCGGACGCGGCCCACCGCGCGGGCCTGGGGATCCTCCACGGGCGGGTGCGCCGGCTGGCGGCCGGGAGGTGGCTGCGGGTCGAGGAGGAGCTGGCCGCCCAGATCTTCCAGGCCACCGGCCAGGGCGCGGTCGCCACCTGGCACTCCACCCCGCGGACCGCCGCAGTCCGGCGCTGCTGACCGTCCTGCGCGAGTCCATGGTCGCGGCCGTCACCCGCGCCGAGCCGGCGCTGCCCGCCGCGGAGTCCGGTCCCGCCGCAGCGGCCCGCGCGCTGCGCGCCGCCCTCCCCGGCGGCGCCGACGTCCTGAGCGACGCCGAGCAGCGCCTGCTGCGTGAGTGGCTCACGCGTCTGGCGGGGGACGGTGGCGCACCGCATGCCGGATCGCGCTCAGGCGCCCTCGGCGGGCGGTTTAGACGCCATTTCGGTTGGCGTGATCTTGCAGGAGTCCAGGGTGATGACTGCTGCGCTTGTCGGACGGATGGCTCTGGACGAGGTGTGGGCGTTGTTCCAGCGGGTGGTGCCGCGGGGCTTCGGGCTGTCGGGGGTGACGGCGTTCCGCAGACGAATCCCGTGACGGGCCTCGGCGCGCTCACCCGCGCGTCGAGATCCGCTCCGGTGAGCGATCATGGACAAAGGCGCCCAGACGTTTGCACGGCTCACAGCATCGGGATGGCTGCCCGGTAGTCGTCGAGGTATCGCTGGTTGACCGCGTCGCCGTCGGGAAGATTGGAGCTGCGCCAAAGAGGCAGGGGCACCTGGTGGGTTGCGGAGAGCCGGGCCAGACGGGCCAGTAGCAGGTCCCACAGGTAGGCGGAGCAGATGGTGGAGATCGATGCGGTCGCTCCGCTCGGTGTGGGCACGACCGCGTCACCGGGCGGGATGACGGTGTCGAGCACCGTGTCCGCTACGTCATCGAGCTTGGCGAAGGATCGTGCGGGTGCCTGTGCCATGTGCAGGCGTGAGGAAACTGCGACGACGTAGGCGCCGCGCTGCTTGAGTTCGTGGGCCGCTTCGACCGGGAACGCGTTCACGCCCGAGTTCGAGAAGACGACGGCGAGATCCCCCGGTTGGACGCCCGCCGGGGCGACCAAGGCCGCCGCCAGTCCGCTGACGCGTTCCAGCTCGGTACTTGCCTGGGCGCCGTTCAGCGGTAGAAGCGCCGGATGGAACAAGGGGCGTACACAGCTCAGTCCTCCGGCGCGGTAGAAGGTCTCCAGGACCGCAGCCACACTGTGGCCCGCCGCGGTGGTGTGCACGATCCGGTCTGCGCGCGCCACGTCGAGCAGCCGCCCCGCAACCTCGTCCAGGGCTGCGGTGTTGTGTTCCTCGATCATGCGGAGATGGGCGCGCATCGCGGCCCCGAAGTCGTCACTGAAGTCCACGGATGTTCTCCTTCGCTGGCTCGTGGCAAAACTTAGCACAGTGGTCTAGACCTCTTGCGTTTGTTATGGCTAATCTGACCTCCATGAACGATCCCGTCTTCCTGATCACCGGAGCCTCACGCGGTATCGGAGCGGCCACCGCCCGACTGGCCGTCGACTCCGGGTACCGCGTGGTCCTGGCCGCACGGACTCACCACTCCGTGGCCGAACTTGCCGCCCAGCTGGGAAGCCCCGACAGAGTCCTGCCGGTCGCCTGCGATGTCACCGAATGGGACCAGGTCCGCGGACTCGTCCGCCAGGTCCAGGACACCTGGGGCCGACTGGACGTTGCCTTCGCCAACGCCGGCTCCGGTGTGGTCACGAGCTTCCTCGGCGCCGGCGGCGCACCGCCCGACCAGTGGCGGGACATGGTCCTCGCCAACGTCTACGGCCCCGCCCTGACGGCACGTGCCACCCTGCCCGCCCTGGTCGCCTCCGGCGGTCACCTGGTGTTCACCGGGTCGGCCGCCGGGCGGGGGGTACGGCCAGGCAACCTGTACTCCGCCACGAAATGGGCGGTCAACGGCCTTGCCCAGAACATCCGCGCCGAGTGCGTCGGCACCGGTGTCCGGGTCACCCTCGTCCAGCCCGGCCTGGTCGACACCGGCGGCATCCCGCCCGGACGGGCCCACGACCCGAAGCTCGAACCTGGCGACGTCGCCCGCGCGGTGCTCTATGCCGTCACTCAACCCGCCACAGTCGACGTCAACGAGATTCTCGTCCGCCCTGTCGGCCAGGGCGCCTACCGCTAGAAAATCCTTTCACTTGGTGAGTCTGCGGTGACATATGAGGGTCGCGGCGATGGCGGTGAAGGCAAGGAAGTGTTCCGGTTTTCGCTCGTAGCGGCGGTGGAGGCGTCGGCAGCCGGCCTGCCAGGAGACGGTTCGTTCCACGACCCGGCGGTGCTTGCCCAGGCGTTGGGATGACTCGATGCCCTTGTGTGCGATGCGGTGCCGGATGCCGCGGGAAGAGAGCCATTGCCGCAGGTGCTGGTAGTCGTAGCCCTTGTCTCCGTGCAGCTTTCCGGGCCGTCGGCGTCGTGGCCCGCGGCGTGAGCGGATGGGTGGGATGCCGCGGACCAGCGGGACGAGGGCTTGGCTGTCGTGAAGGTTCGCGGCCGAGATGCCGATCGACAGCGGCAGACCGTGACGGTCGACGATGAGGTGGATTTTCGATCCCTTCTTGCCCCGGTCGGTCGGATTCGGTCCCGTCAGCTGCCCCCTTTGAGAGCTCGGACGCTGACGGAGTCGATCGCGCACCTCGACCAGTCCAGCCCGCCCTGGGAGCCGAGTTCATCCAGGACCAAACGGTGGAGCTTGGCCCAGACCCTGGCCTCGGTCCGCTCGGTGAACCGACGAAACGCGGTCACGCCCGACAGCCTGAATCCCGGCGGCAACGGGTTCCAGGTGCAGCCCGAGGTGGCCACGAAGATGATCGCCGCCAGCACCTCGCGGTTCCCTCGCCGACGGTGGCCTCCGCCCTGCGGGCGTTCCGGTGCCGGCGGAACAGCCCGCTGGAACACCCCCCCACAGATCTTCAGGCGCCAACCGTTCGACAAGCGCAGCAGTCATCACCCCGGACTCCGGCAAGATCACGCCAACTGAAATGGCGTCTTGAGACGCGGTGTGCGGCCGCGCCGTCGCCGCCGGGTCCGCCGCGGCCTCGCAGGTGCGCACGGCGGTGTCAGCGGGCACCGCGGCGCGGGTGCCGACCGGCTTTGCGTCCGGGGGGCTGCGCGCGAAGCAGCACCGCCCCCCGTCTGCCTGCCGGCCCGTCCGTCGGCACTGCCGCCGCAGCCGCGCCGGGCGGCCCGGCCGGTTTCCCGGCCGCCGGAGGGGGGCCTTCGGCGGGCTGCGGGGCCCCTGCGACGAAGGCCGGTTCCGTTTGCGTCCCCCGCACCGCGCGCGCCCTCCCCGCCTCGCCCCCCGGCCGCCTCGCCCCCCCGGCGGGGGGGGGGGGCCGCGCCGGCGGGGGCCCCCGGCCCCCGCGC
>NZ_JBFAXI010000027.1:0-102831 GCF_040680735.1 Streptomyces sp. NPDC051987
TTCCGGATCGCCGACGGCGAGGAACTCGGCTACGGCGACCCCGAGCTGCGCGGCCATTCCTTCGAGTTCCGCATCAACGGCGAGGACCCGGGCCGGGGCTTCCTGCCCGCCCCCGGCACCGTCACCCGCTTCGACGCCCCCTCCGGCCCCGGCGTCCGCCTGGACGCGGGCGTGGAGGCCGGCTCGGTCATCGGCCCCGCCTGGGACTCCCTGCTGGCCAAGCTGATCGTCACCGGCCGCACCCGCGCCGAGGCCCTGCAGCGGGCCGCCCGCGCCCTGGACGAGTTCCAGGTCGAAGGCATGGCCACGGCCCTCCCCTTCCACCGGGCGGTGGTCCGGGACCCGGCCTTCACCGGCGATCCCTTCCGCATCCACACCCGGTGGATCGAGACCGAGTTCGTCAACGAGATCGAGGCCTTCACGCCCGATCCGGCCGCCGGTCCGCAGCCGGCGGAGGCCGGTCGCGAGACGGTGGTGGTCGAGGTCGGCGGACACCGGCTGGAGGTCTCGCTGCCCGCGGTGCTGGGGCCGGTCCCGGACCGGACGCTCGTGGGGGCGGCCGCCGCGCCCCGCAGTCGCCGCCGCACCGCCGGCGGCTCCGCGCCCGCCGCCTCCGGGGACACGCTCACCTCTCCCATGCAGGGCACCGTCGTCAAGGTCGCCGTCGCCGAGGGACAGACCGTCGAGAAGGGCGACCTGGTCGTCGTACTCGAGGCCATGAAGATGGAACAGCCGCTCACCGCGCACCGGTCCGGCACCGTGACCGGCATCGCCGCCGAGGTGGGACAGGCCCTCGCCGCAGGCGCCGCGATCTGCGACATCAAAGACTGATCGCAGACTGATCAAGACCGATCGAGGACTGATCGCTTTGGCAGCACTCAGCTATACCGACGCCATGAACGACGCCCTGGAGCGGCTGCGTTCCGTGGGGTACGAGCACGGGCGCAGCTACGTCAACCACGCCCCGATGGCAGCCGAGGCCCTGGCCCACATGGGATACGCCGACGAGGTGGCCGACTGGGTGGAGGGCCATCTGCGCAGCCACACCTTCCACGACGTCCCCGAGCGGCGGTTCACCCTCGACCCGGCCGACGAGGCCGACTGGCGGCAGGCGCTCGGCGAGTTCGGCCGGGTCGCCGACTGGACCACGCTGTTCGAGCGTGAACTCGCCGAGAGCGCGTGGACCGACGTCCTGGTCCGCTGGTGGCCCCGGCTGCTGCCCGGCATGTCCGGGGTGCTCACCCACGGGGTGATCCGCACCGCGCACGCGGTCCGGGCGGTGGTGACCGCGGGACCCGACAACCGCAGGCAACTGGCCGAACTGGCGCAGGGACTGGGGTACTGGGCGGCCCGCTACTCGGAGGGCGGGGTCCTCGTCGAGGAGGACGCCGACGGGGGAGGGGACAGTGCCGGCGAGGACGCGGTACGGGCGCTGGACGGGCTCGTCGCCGAGTTCTCCGGCATCTACGCCACGCTCGCGCTCCCGCACCCGATCCCGCTGATCCACTCCGTCACCGGGCCCGCCGCCGTACGGCTGGTGGTGGAGCACCTGCCGGCCGACCAGCGGTGGCCGTCGTACCGGGTGGCGCGGGCCGTCAGCCGCACGATGCTGGGCTGGTTCCACGCCGTGCCCCGGCCCGAGGTCCCGCTGCCGGCCGCCCCCGACCCGGCCGCCCTGTTCGCCGAGGCGGTCCAGATCGGCGACGAGCACGCCATCAAGCTCGCCGAAGTGGCCGTACGGCACGAGGCCCTGGCGCCCGACCCGCGGCACGCGGCGGCCGCGCACGTCGCCAACCGGGCGATCGGCCGCCTGTACCGCTGACAGTTCGTCTTCGCCGACGGTCTCCCCGACGGGGCCGTACGGAACCGTTCCCGAGGAGTGTCATGGACGCACAAGTCATCGTCGTGGGCGCCGGGCCGGCCGGCATGATGCTCGCGGGCGAGCTACGGCTCGCGGGCGCCGACGTCATCGTCCTGGAGAAGCTGCCCGCGCGCACCGGAGAGTCGCGCGGCCTCGGCTTCACCGCCCGCACCATGGAGGTCTTCGACCAGCGCGGACTGCTGCCCCGCTTCGGGGACATCGAGGTCAGCAACGTGGGCCACTTCGGCGGCCTGCCGGTCGACTTCGGTGTCCTCGACGGTGCGCACCAGGCTGCCAAAACGATCCCGCAGTCGGTCACCGAGACCGTCCTGGAGGAGTGGGCCGGCCGCCTCGGCGCGGACATCCGGCGCCGCCACGAGGTGCTGTCCGTCAAGGAGAAGGAGGACAGCGTCGAGGTCGAGGTGCGCGGACCCGAGGGCGTGCACCGGCTGCGCGCCGAGTACCTGGTCGGCTGCGACGGCGGCCGCTCCACCATCCGCAAGGCCGCCGGGTTCGACTTCCCCGGCACACCCTCGACGCTGGAGATGTACCTCGCCGACGTGAAGGGCATCGAGCTGGAGCCCCGGATGATCGGGGAGACCCTGCCCGGCGGGATGGTCATGGTCGGTCCGCTGCCCGGCGGCATCACCCGGCTGATCATCTGCGAGCGCGGCACCCCGCCGCAGCGCCGTGAGAAGCCGCCCACCTGGGCGGAGGCCGCGGCGGCCTGGCAGCGGCTGACCGGCGACGACATCTCGCACGCCGAGCCGGTCTGGGTGTCCTCCTTCGGCGACGGCACCCGCCTGGTCACCGAGTACCGGCGCGGCCGGATCCTGCTCGCCGGCGACTCCGCCCACATCCACCTGCCGGCCGGCGGCCAGGGCATGAACACCAGCATCCAGGACGCCGTGAACCTCGGCTGGAAACTGGGCGCGGTGGTGCGGGGGCGGGCGCCGGAGACGCTGCTCGACACCTACCACGACGAACGGCACCCGGTCGGGGAGCGGCTGATGATGAACACCCGGGCGCAGGGGCTGCTGTTCCTGTCCGGTCCCGAGGTGCAGCCGCTGCGCGACGTCCTCAACGAGCTGATCCGCTACCCCGAGGTCAGCAGGCACCTGGCGGCGATGGTGTCCGGGCTGGAGATCCACTACGACCTCGACGGGGGCGGGCATCCGCTGCTCGGCCGGCGCCTGCCGAACGTGCCGCTCACCGGGCATCGGAGGGTGGCCTCCAGCACGGAGGCGCTGCGCGCCGGGCGGGGCGTGCTGCTCGACCTCGCCGACAACGAGCGGCTGCGGGAGCGGGCGTGGGCCTGGCGAGACCGGGTGGATGTCGTGACGGCGGTGCCGGCCGACGGTGTGCTGGAGGGCACGTCCGCGGTGCTGGTGCGGCCCGACGGTTATGTGGCCTGGGCGGCGCCCGGGAGTCATGCGGATCTGCCGATGGCCCTTGAGCGGTGGTTCGGGCCTGCGCGCTGAGGGCGCCGCCGGGAGTGCCGGGTCGTGTCGTGTTGCGGCTGCCCCGCCGTCGTGGCCGGTCGCGCCCACGCGGCGGCAGCCGCAGATCAAATGCAGCCTCGCGCCCCTTTGTGGGGCGCATTTTGCTGGACCCCTCTAAGGAGTGAACCCCATGCACAGCACTCTGATCGTCGCCCGGATGGAACCGGGTAGCAGTGCGGAAGTCGCTCGGCTGTTCGCGGAGTTCGACCGGACCGAGATGCCGCATCTGATGGGCACGCGGCGTCGTGAGCTCTTCGCCTACCGCGGGCTGTACTTCCACCTCCAGAGCTTCGACACCGACAACGGCGGTGAGCTGATCGAGGAGGCCAAGAGCGATCCGCGGTTCGTGCGGATCAGCGAGGACCTCAAGCCGTTCATCCAGGCGTACGACCCCGCCACCTGGCGGTCCCCCGCCGACGCGGTCGCCACGCGCTTCTACGACTGGGAGGGCCGGGCGTGAACGCCAGGCGAGTGGTCATCACCGGGGTCGGCGTCATCGCCCCCGGCGGTGTCGGCACCAAGAACTTCTGGAACCTGCTCAGCGAGGGCCGCACCGCGACCCGCGGCATCACCTTCTTCGACCCGTCGTCCTTCCGGTCCCGGGTCGCCGCCGAGGTCGACTTCGACCCGGAGGAGCACGGGCTGAGCCCGCAGGAGATACGGCGGATGGACCGGGCGGCGCAACTGGCCGTCGTCAGCGCCCGCGAGGCCCTGGCCGACAGCGGGCTCGACCTGTCCGGCGCCGACCCCTACCGGGTCGGGGTCAGCATCGGCAGCGCGGTCGGCGCCACCATGGGCCTGGACCAGGAGTACCGGGTGGTCAGCGACGGCGGCCGGCTCGACCTCGTCGACCACACGTACGCCGTCCCGCACCTCTACAACTACCTGGTGCCCAGCTCGTTCGCCGCGGAGGTGGCCTGGGCCGTGGGCGCGGAGGGCGCGGCCACGGTCGTCTCCACCGGGTGCACGTCGGGGCTCGACTCCGTGGGCCATGCCGTCGAGCTGATCCGTGAGGGCTCCGCCTGCGCGATGATCGCCGGCGCCACCGACGCCCCGATCTCCCCGATCACCCTGGCCTGCTTCGACGCCATCAAGGCCACCACCCCGCGCAACGACGACCCCGAGCACGCCTCCCGCCCCTTCGACGGCACCCGCAACGGGTTCGTGCTGGGGGAGGGGTCGGCCGTGTTCGTCCTGGAGGAGCTGGAGGGGGCACGGGCCCGCGGGGCGCACATCTACGCGGAGATCGCCGGCTACGCCTCCCGCTGCAACGCCTTCCACATGACCGGGCTGCGGCCCGACGGCGCGGAGATGGCCGAGGCCATCACGGTCGCCCTCGACGAGGCGCACCTGAACCCCGAGGCGATCGACTACATCAACGCGCACGGCTCCGGCACCAAGCAGAACGACCGGCACGAGACCGCCGCGTTCAAGAAGAGCCTCGGCGACCACGCCTACCGGACCCCGGTCTCCTCGATCAAGTCGATGGTCGGGCACTCGCTCGGCGCGATCGGCTCCATCGAGATCGCCGCGTCCGTCCTCGCCATGGAGCACAGCGTCGTGCCCCCGACGGCCAACCTGCACACCCCCGACCCCGAGTGCGACCTGGACTACGTGCCGCTCACGGCACGTGAGCACCGTACCGACGCGGTGCTCACCGTGGGCAGCGGGTTCGGTGGCTTCCAGAGCGCGATGGTGCTCGCCCGACCGGAGAGGAGCACCGCCGCATGAGCACGCGGACCGTGGTGACCGGGCTCGGCATCGCCGCGCCCAACGGACTCGGCACGGACGACTACTGGGCCGCCACCCGCGCCGGGAAGAGCGGGATCGGCCGCATCACGCGGTTCGACCCGTCCGGCTACCCGGCGAAACTGGCCGGTGAGGTGCCCGGGTTCAGCGCCGGGGAGCACCTGCCGAGCCGGCTGCTCGCGCAGACCGACCACATGACCCGCCTCGCGCTCGTCGCGACGGACTGGGCGCTGGCCGACGCGGACGTCAGCCCGGCCGACCTGCCCGCCTACGACATGGGCGTCGTCACCGCCAGCTCCTCCGGCGGCTTCGAGTTCGGGCAGGGGGAACTGCAGAAGCTGTGGAGCAAGGGCAGTCAGTTCGTCTCGGCATACCAGTCGTTCGCCTGGTTCTACGCCGTCAACAGCGGCCAGATCTCCATCCGCAACGGGATGAAGGGCCCCAGCGGGGTGGTCGTCTCCGATCAGGCCGGCGGCCTTGAGGCGCTCGCGCACGCACGCCGGCAGATCCGCAAGGGGACACAGCTCATCGTCTCCGGGGCGATCGACGCGTCCATCTGCCCGTGGGGATGGGTGGCGCAGCTCGCCAGCGACCGGCTGTCCACGTCGGAGGAGCCGGACCGGTCGTACCTGCCGTTCGACCCCGCGGCGGCCGGGCACGTGGCCGGCGAGGGCGGGGCCATCCTGATCCTGGAGGCCGCGGAGACCGCCGCACGGCGGGGCGCCCGGGTGTACGGGGAGATCGCGGGGTACGGCGCGACGTTCGACCCGGCGCCGGGCAGCGAACGGCCGCCGGGGCTGCGCAAGGCGATCGAGCTGGCGCTCGCGGACGCGGGGGCCGACGCGGCCGACGTGGACGTGGTGTTCGCCGACGCGGCGGCCGTGCCGGAGCTGGACCGGGTGGAGGCGGACGCGATCAGTGACGTGTTCGGGCCGCACGGGGTGCCGGTGACCGCGCCGAAGACGATGACGGGGCGGCTCTACTCGGGAGCGGCGCCGCTGGATGTCGCGACGGCGCTGCTGGCCGTCCGGGACGGGGTGGTGCCGGCGACCGTGAACGTCTCGCCGGAGGCGGGGTACGACCTCGACCTGGTGGTGGGCGAACCGCGGCAGACCGAGGTGCGGACGGCGCTGGTGCTGGCGCGGGGCTACGCCGGGTTCAACTCGGCGATGGTCGTCCGGGCGTAGCGCTCCCGCCGCAGGGGCTCGCGCCCCGACGCGGCCGCGGGCCGGTGGGGCTTCCCGCGCAGTTCCCCGCGCCCCTTGCGGGGCACTGCCCAGCCGCGGCTGCTCGTGACGCTTCTGCGCCGCGGGCAGGTGTGCCGTCCACGGGTTCGCGCCCCGACGCGGCCGCGGGCCCGTGGGGCTTCCCGCGCAGTTCCCCGCGCCCCTTGCGGGGCGCTGCCCAGCCGCGGGCAGGTGGGTGCGGCGGCATGCGGCGAGCGCCGGTGAGCGTCCCCACCCCCCGGTCCCGGCCTCGGGCCCGCTCAACCAGACCCGCCCGTCCTGGCCGGCCCCTCCCTCTCTCCCACGCCCGGGGCCGGTCGGACGGGCGTTCCCATTCGCAGTCGTGAAAGGAAGATCACCGTGGCAACCCAGTCCTTCACCCTGGACGACCTCAAGCGGATCCTGCTGGAGGCCGCCGGCGCCGACGAGAGCGTCGATCTCGACGGGGACATCCTCGACACCGACTTCGAGGAGCTCAGCTACGAGTCCCTCGCCATCCTGGAGACCTGCGGGCGCATCGAGCGGGAGTACGACATCACGCTCGACGACACCGTGGTGACCGAGGCCAGGACGCCCCGCGAGCTCCTGGCGCTCGTCAACGCACAGCTCGGCGACGTCGCCGCCGCGGCCTGACCTCTCTCCTCTCCCCTTCCCCTCCGCGGCCGTCGGCGCCCGCCCTGACCGGGCGCCGGCGGCCTTCCCACGCCCCTGAAAGGGAGCCGCAGACATGTCCGAACAGCAGCAGAGGGTCGCCCTGGTCTCCGGGGCCACCAGCGGAATCGGTCTCGCCACGGCACGCCTGCTGGCCCAGCAGGGCCACCGCGTCTTCATCGGCTCCCGCGACGCCGGGAACGTCGAGCGGACCGTGAAGGAACTGCGCGAGGAAGGCCTCGACGTCGACGGCACGGTCCTCGACGTGCGGTCCGCGCTGTCCATCGAGAACTTCGTGCGGGCCGCCGTGGAGCGGTACGGCACCGTCGACGTGCTGGTCAACAACGCCGGCCGGTCCGGCGGCGGGGTGACCGCCGACATCGACGACGAGCTGTGGTACGACGTCGTCGAGACCAACCTCAACAGCGTCTTCCGCCTCACCCGCGCCGCCCTCACCACCGGCGGCATGCGCGAGAAGAGCCGGGGACGGATCATCAACATCGCGTCCACGGCCGGCAAGCAGGGCGTCGTCCTCGGGGCGCCGTACTCCGCCTCCAAGCACGGCGTGGTCGGCTTCACCAAGGCCCTCGGCAACGAGCTGGCCCCCACCGGCATCACCGTCAACGCCGTCTGCCCGGGGTACGTCGAGACGCCCATGGCGCAGCGGGTGCGCGCCGGTTACGCCGCCGCGTACGACACCAGCGAGGACGCCATCCGCGAGAAGTTCACCGCGAAGATCCCGCTCGGCCGCTACTCCACCCCCGAGGAGGTCGCCGGTCTCGTCGGCTACCTCGCCTCCGACACCGCCGCCTCCATCACCGCGCAGGCCCTCAACGTCTGCGGCGGCCTCGGCAACTTCTGAAACCCCCGGCATCCTCTAGGAGTTCACCCATGTCCCAGCCGAAGGAAGTCGAGCACGAGATCACGATCTCGGCGCCGGCCGCCGAGGTCTACCGGCTGATCGCCGACGTGGCCAACTGGCCGCGGATCTTCCCGCCGACCATCTACGTCGACCACCTGGAGCGCTCCGGGAACGAGGAGCTCATCGGCATCTGGGCCACCGCCAACGGCCAGGCCAAGAACTGGACCTCGCGCCGCGTCCTCGACCCCGAGGGCCTGCGGATCACCTTCCGGCAGACCGTCTCCACCCCGCCCGTCGCGAGCATGGGCGGCACCTGGATCATCGAGCCGCTCGACGAGGGCACCTCGCGCGTGCGGCTGCTGCACGACTACACCGCCGTCGACGACGACCCGGCCGGGCTCGCCTGGATCGACGAGGCCGTCGACCGCAACTCCCGCTCCGAGCTGGCCGCGCTGAAGACCAACGTCGAACTCGCCACCGCCTCGCAGGAGCTGACGTTCTCCTTCGAGGACACCGTCCGGGTCGACGGGGCGGCCAAGGACCTCTACGACTTCGTCAACGAGGCCGACCGCTGGTCCGAGCGGCTGCCGCACGTGGCGACCGTCCGGCTCACCGAGGACACCCCGGGCCTGCAGACCCTGGAGATGGACACCCGCGCCAAGGACGGCTCGACGCACACCACCAAGTCGTACCGGGTCTGCCTGGACGGCCGGAAGATCGCCTACAAGCAGACCACCCTGCCGGCCCTGATGAACCTGCACACCGGCTACTGGACCTTCCGCGAGACCGACGAGGGCACCTTCGCCTCCTCGCAGCACACCGTCGTGCTGCGTCCCGAGAACATCGCGAAGATCCTGGGTCCCGACGCGGGCGTCGCCGAGGCCCGTGAGTACGTGCAGGGCGCGCTCAGCACCAACAGCCGCGCCACCCTGAACCACGCCAAGGCGTACGCCGAAGCGAGGCGCTGACCCATGGCCGGTGCCGACGCGTTCGACACGCACGTCCTGGTGGTCGGCGCCGGACCCGTCGGGCTGATGCTCGCCGGGGAACTGCGCCTCGGCGGCGCCGACGTGACCGTCCTGGAACGGCTGGCCGCGCCCACGACGGAGTCCCGGGCGTCCACCCTGCACGCCCGGACGATGGAACTGCTGCTCCAGCGCGGGCTGCTGGACGGCCCCGGCGGCTTCGCCGACCCCGAGCCGCCGCCGCACGAGCCCCGCGGCCACTTCGGCGGGCTCCCCCTCGACCTCACCCTGCCCAGCAGCCACCCCGGGCAGTGGAAGGTCCCGCAGACCCGCACCGAGGAACTCCTCGGCGCCTGGGCCGAGCGGCTCGGCGCGCGGGTCCTGCGGGGCCATGAGGTCCTGGAACTGGTGCAGTTGCCGGACCACGTCCGAGTCCTCGCCGAACACCAGGGCGCGCGCCGGGAGTTCACCGCCCGGTACGTCGTCGGCTGCGACGGCGAGCAGTCCGCCGTGCGGCGTCTCGCGGGCATCGCCTTCCCCGGCAACGACGCCGAACGGGAACTGATCCGCGCCGACGTCGACGGCATCGACATCCCCAACCGGCGGTTCCAGCGGCTGCCGAACGGGCTCGCCATCGCCGCCCGGCGCGGGGACGGCGTCACCCGGGTGATGGTCCACCGCTTCGGCACCCCGCCGCGCGCGGGGCAGGCCGGCTTCGCCGACATCGTCACCGCCTGGCGGGAGGTCACCGGCGAGGACATCGCCCACGGCACCCCGCTGTGGGTCAACTCCTTCGGCGACGCCTCCCGGCAGGCCGAGCACTACCGCGCGGGCCGCGTGCTGCTCGCCGGCGACGCGGCCCACCAGCAGATGCCGATCGGCGGCCAGGCCCTCAACCTCGGCCTCCAGGACGCCGTGAACCTCGGCTGGAAACTCGCGGCCACCGTCCGCGGCCGGGCTCCGGCGGGGCTGCTGGACACCTACCACGACGAACGGCACGCCGTCGGCCGCCGTGTCCTGTCCAACATCCGCGCCCAGGCGCGGCTGCTGCTCGGCGGGCCCGAGGTGGAGTCGCTGCGCTCGGTCGTCGGCGAACTCACGTCGTACGAGAGGGTCCGGGCGCACCTCGCCGGCATGATCAGCGGCCTCGACGTGCGGTACGGGGACGACGAGAACGCGCTGGTCGGCGCGCGACTGCCCGAGACGCGGCTCGACTCGGGCGCGACCACGGCCGAACTGCTCTGTTCCGCACGCGGGTTGCTGCTGGTGACCGACCCCGCGCTCGGCGGGGCGGCGGCGGACAGGTCGGCGTCCGTGGACACGGTCGTCACCCGTCCCACGGGGCCCCTCGACGGCCACGCCGCCGTGCTCGTACGCCCGGACGGCTACGTCGCCTGGGCCGGCGACACGGCGGACGGCCTGCGCGCGGCCCTCGACCGCTGGTTCGCACCCGACCTCCCGCGTCCCTCCCACACACCACAACCAACCGTCAGGAGAAGGAAGATGGGCAACCTGACCGGAAAGACCGCGCTCGTCACCGGCGCCAGCCGGGGCATGGGCCGGGCCACCGCCGAACGGCTGGCCGCCGACGGCGCGCTGGTCGCCGTGCACTACGGCACCAGTGCGGAGGCAGCCGCCGAGGTGGTCGCCGGGATCGAGAAGGACGGCGGGCGGGCGTTCGCCGTCGGGGCCGAACTGGGCACGCCCGGCGACGTCCACGAGCTGTTCCTCGCGCTGGAGGCGGGACTCAAGGAGCGCACCGGCGACACCGAGCTGAACATCCTGGTCAACAACGCGGGCGTGATGGGCGGGGTCAAGGCCGAGGACACCACGCCGGAGCAGTTCGACCGGATCTTCGCCGTCAACGCCAGGGCGCCGTTCTTCGTCATCCAGCGGGCGCTCGCCAACATGCCCGACGGCGGCCGGATCGTGAACATCTCCTCCGGGCTGACCCGGTTCGCCAACCCCGACGAGATCGCCTACGCGATGAGCAAGGGCGCCGTGGAGCAACTGGCGCTGCACTTCGCCAAGTTGCTGGGCCCGCGCGGGATCACCGTGAACAGCGTCGCGCCGGGCATCACCCGCAACGGCAACCCGCTGTTCGACATCCCCGAGGCCGTCGAGGCCATGTCCGCGCTGTCCGCCTTCAACCGCGTCGGCGAGCCGCAGGACGTCGCCGACGTCATCGCCTTCCTCGTCTCCGACGACGCCCGCTGGGTCACCGGCTCCTTCGTCGACGCGAGCGGCGGCACGCTCCTCGGGTGACGCGGTGACGACGACCCTTCCGGCTCCGGCCGCCACCGGCCGGCTGTGGGGGCTGCTGCTCGTCCTCGCCGGCAACATGCTCATCGACGCGCTGGAGGTGTCCGTGGCGGTGGTGGCGCTGCCCGCCATCGGCACGGACCTGGGGCAGCCGCCGACGGTCACCCAGTGGGCGATGACCGGCTTCGCGGCCGGCTTCGGCGGCCTGCTCCTCTTCGGCGCCCGCGTGGTCACCCTGCTCGGCCGCCGACGCGTCTACCTGGCCGCCCTCCTCGCCTTCGCCGCCGCCTCCGCCCTCAGCGCCCTCGCCCACGACCCCTGGCTCCTGCTGGCCACCCGCCTGCTCAAGGGCTTCTGCGCCGCCCTGACGGCCCCCACCGGCCTGGCCATCATCACCTCCGCCTTCCCGGAGGGCCGCCCACGCACCCGGGCGGTCTCCGTCTACACCCTCTTCGGCGCGGGCGGCTTCACCACGGGCCTCCTCCTCTCCGGCTGGCTGACCGAAACCTCCTGGCGCTATGCCTTCGCCTTCCCGGCCCCGGTGGTCCTCCTGCTCTTCGCCTTCGGACTCCGCCTGATCCCGAACGAGCACCCCGCCCCCAGCACACCGAACGAGACCCCCCCGAAGGACCTGGGCACACCAACCGCCCTGAAGGGACCGGCCGTCTCGACCGAGGCTGCGCTGAGCGCCCTGAAGGGGCGCGGGGAACTGCGCGACCAGCCCCCACCTCCCCGCACCCGAACAACGGCCCGGAACTTCGGCATCCCCAGCGCCCTCACCTTCCTGGGAGCCCTCCTGGCCCTGGTCCAGGGCATCACCCAACTCCCCACCCACCCCTGGACCACCCCGCAGACCGCCGCCCCCCTCACCGCGGCCCTCCTCCTCCTGCTGCTGTTCCGGCACATCGAGCACCGCTCCACCGCCCCCCTCCTGAACATCGGCCCCTCGCTGCGCCGCAACCCCGCCCTGCTCCGCTCCGCCGCCGGCGCCGCCTGTCTCAACGGCTCCTACCTGGGCCTCCTGTTCGTGCTGACGTACCAGACCCAGACCCTCGCCGGCTGGTCCCCCCTCCGCACCGCGCTCGCCCTGCTCCCCGCCGCCGCGCCCCCGGCGCTCACCGCACTGGTCTCCGGCCGCCTGGTCACCAGGTTCGGCGCCCCCCGCCTCATCGCGGCCGGCGCCGCCTGCGCCTTCGCCGGCTTCCTGCTGCAACTGCGCCCGCACGCCTGGCCGTTGGACTACCCGGGCCGGATGCTCCCGACGCTTCTCCTCGTCGGCGTCGCCTTCGTGCTCTCCTTCGCCGCGCTCAACATGCAGGCGATGTCCCGCCTCACCCCCGCCGACCGGCTCACCGGCAGCGGCCTGTACCAGACGGCCGTCCAGCTCGCCGCGCTCCTCGCGGTCGCCCTCGTCGCCGCCCTGCTCGCCGCCCACACGCCGGCGCCCGGCGCCGGTCCGGCCGCCGCGGCCGCCGCCTGCCGGCCGGCGCTGACCCTGGTCGCCGCCCTCGGCTTCCTGGGCCTGCTGGCCGGCCTCACCGGCCTGACCCGCACCGCGACCCCACCCGCGACCACACCCTCCTCACTCCACCACGGGGAATGACCATGGACCAGACAACCCAGACCTGGGTCTTCGACGACCTGGACGACGAACTCGACGACCTCGACTACGAGTTCGAGCACGACGAGATCGTCGAGGTGGTGCCGCCCAGCCTCACGCACCTCGCCTCCGTCGGCCTCGCCGAACGCACCCGGCTCATCGACGCGTACGTCCGCGGCGAGCTCGCCCGGGTGCTGCGGGTGACCCCGGAGAGCATCGACACCGTGGGCCGTCCGATGAACAGCCTGGGCATCGGGTCCATCACCGGCCTGGAACTGCAGCGCCGGATGGAGGCCGCGCTCCGCGTCGACGTCAACCTCAACCGGCTGCTGCGCGCCAACAGCGCCGCCGAGCTGGTCGACTGCCTCGCCGGACAGCTCGGCCCGGAGGACAGCCCGCACAAGCACGCCGGCCGGGACGAGCACCACCTGGTCGCGCACGACGTGCCGAGCCCGAGGTGATCGGGGAGATGCCGGTCCTGGAGTTCGGCCCGGCGGCCACCGGCCTCGCCGCCGGGCCGGGACTGCCCGCCGCCGGGCAGCTGGACGTCTGGCTGGTCCGCCGGGCCGCCCTGGAGACCGCGGCCGAGCTGCTCGACCTGTCCGAGCTGAGCGAGCCGGAGCGCCGGCGGACCGCGTCCTTCGTCCGGCCCGCGGACGGGGTGACGTACGCCTCCGCGCATGTCGCCCTGCGCCGGCTGCTCGGCGCCTACCTGGGGCTGGCCCCGCGGGACGTGCCGTTCGTGCGCGAGCCCTGTCCGGGCTGCGCCGAGCCGCACGGCCGTCCGGCGGTGGCCCACCCCGACCCGCCGCTGCACTTCTCGCTCGCGCACAGCCACGGCATGGCCGTGGTCGCCGTCTCCCGTACGGTCGTCGGCGCCGACGTGGAGCGGCTGCCGCGCGCCGAGACCGTCGAGGTCTGCACCCCCGCACTGCACCCTGGGGAGCAGGCGGAGCTCGCCGCGCTCGACGACGCCGGGGAGCGGCGCGCCGCCTTCGGGCGGCTGTGGACCCGCAAGGAGGCCTATCTCAAGGCGCTCGGCACCGGGCTCTCCCGCGACCCCGGCCACGACTACCTGGGCGCCGACCCGCACCGCAGGCCGGCCGGCTGGACGCTGCTCGACCTGCCGTCCGGGCCCCGGCACAACGCGGCCGTCGCGGTGCGCGGCGCGGCGCCCGACCAGGTCACCGTGCGCTGGGTGCCGCCGACCGCGCTGCACGCGGGCGGGACGGTCGACCTGGACGCCGACGGGACGGTGGGCGTGCCGGTGGCCGTACCCGCGGCTGCGCCCGTGCCTGCGCCCGTGCCTGTGGGTGTGACCACCCGAGTATCCGACTGGGGAGCGTGACCCGCCAATGTCACTCGAACAGAAAGCCGATCGTGGGGCCGGGCGCCCGAGCCTGCACGACCGTGAGCACCGCGGTCAGTGGACCGCGGCCGAGCGCATCGAGGAGCTCGGCCTGATGAAGGAGGCGGCCCGGCACGGCGACCCGCTCGCCACCGAGCGCCAGCACGCCAAGGGCAAGCTCACCGCGTACGAGCGTATCGAACTCCTGCTCGATGAAGGGTCGTTCAATGAGGTCGAGATGCTCCGCCGCCACCGCGCCACCGGCTTCGGCCTGGAGAAGAAGCGGCCGTACACCGACGGGGTGATCACCGGCTGGGGCACGGTCCACGGCCGTACCGTCTTCGTCTACGCGCACGACTTCCGCATCTTCGGCGGCGCCCTCGGCGAGGCCCACGCCCAGAAGATCCACAAGATCATGGACATGGCCATGGCGGCCGGCGCGCCGCTCGTGTCGCTGAACGACGGCGCCGGCGCCCGCATCCAGGAGGGTGTCTCCGCCCTCGCCGGCTACGGCGGCATCTTCCAGCGCAACACCCGCGCCTCCGGGGTGATTCCGCAGATCAGCGTGATGCTCGGCCCGTGCGCGGGCGGCGCCGCCTACTCGCCCGCCCTGACCGACTTCGTCTTCATGGTGCGGGACATCGCCCAGATGTTCATCACCGGACCGGACGTGGTGAAGGCGGTGACCGGCGAGGAGATCACCCAGAACGACCTCGGCGGCGCCGACGTCCACGCCGGCGCCTCAGGGGTGGCCCACTTCGCCTACGACGACGTGCGAAGCTGCCTGGAGGACGTGCGGCACCTGCTGTCGCTGCTGCCGTCCAACAACCGTGAACTGCCGCCCCGGTCGGCGACCACCGACCCGGCGGACCGCCGGACCGACCGGGTGCTGGAGCTGGTCCCGGACGACCCCGGGCGGGTCTACGACATCCGGACCGTCATCGAGGAGATCGTCGACGACGGCGACTACTTCGAGGTCCAGCCCGACTGGGCCACCAACGTGGTGTGCGCGCTGTCCCGGCTGGACGGCGAGGTCGTCGGCCTGGTCGCCAGCCAGCCCGCCTCCTTCGCCGGCGTCCTGGACATCGACGCCAGCGAAAAGGCGGCGCGGTTCGTGCAGTTCTGCGACGCCTTCAACATCCCGCTGGTCACCCTGATCGACGTCCCCGGCTTCCTGCCCGGCGTGGACCAGGAGCACAACGGCATCATCCGGCGCGGCGCCAAGCTGCTCTACGCGTACTGCAACGCCACCGTGCCGCGGATCTCCCTGGTGCTGCGCAAGGCGTACGGCGGCGCGTACATCGTCATGGACTCCCGGTCCATCGGCACCGACCTCGCCCTCGCCTGGCCGTCCAACGAGATCGCCGTGATGGGCGCGGAGGGCGCCGCGAACGTCATCTTCCGCCGGGAGATCGCCGCATCGGACGACCCCGAGTCCACCCGGGCCCAGAAGATCAAGGAGTACCAGGCGGAGCTGATGCACCCCTACTACGCGGCCGAGCGCGGTCTGATCGACGACGTCATCGACCCGCGCGAGACCCGCTCCACCCTCATCCGCGCCCTCGCGATGCTGCGCAGCAAGCAGGCCGACCTGCCGTGCCGCAAGCACGGCAACCCGCCGCAGTGAGCGCCCCGGAGACCGCGGGCGACGCGGACGGCGCGGACGGCGCGGACGGCGCGCTGGTCATCAGGATCGTGAAGGGGCAGGCGAGCCCCGCCGAGCTCGCCGCCCTCACCACCGTCCTGCTCGCCCGCGCGGCCGCCCTGGCCGCGGTGCACCCCTGCCCCCTGGAACCCCGCCCGGTGGCCGGCTGGCGCCGACCGGAACGCCTCCCCATTCATCGCGACCCCCGCGGCTGGCGCCTCACAGGCACCCGAGCGGCCTGACCGACGCCGAGCGGTCCGGCCGGCGGCCGTTCTCCCGCGCGGCGCAGCCACGGTCGTGCGGCTCTGCCGGTGGTGCCGGGTGGCGTGATCGGCCTTCTCCAACCGAATCCCCGACGAATCGAAAGTCACGGACCCCATGACCTCCCCGACCACCACGTCCCTCGACCACGCCGCCACGCTCTCCCATCTGCGCTCCGAACTCGACGCCCTGCGTGCCGAGTTCGGAGCGCTCGCCGACCGTGCGGCGGTCGCGGAGCTGATCGACCGCTACATCACCCTGCTCGACACCCAGGACGACCACGGCTTCGACCCCACCTGGCCGGCCACGGTCTTCACCCCGGACTGCCGGCTGGAGTTCCCGGTCGGCACCGTCGAAGGCCGCGACCAGGCCGCCGCCTTCCACCACGACCGCAAGTCCCGCTTCGCCCGCACCCACCACCTGGCCGCCAACTACGGCATCCACGTGGCGGGGGACACCGCCCGCGTCCGCGTCCACCTCATCGCGTCCCATGTGCACCACGAGGACGGCCCGGACCCGGACGGCCGCTTCGACATCGGCGGCTACAGCGAGGGCGAGGCGGTCCGCACCCCGGACGGCTGGCGGCTGCGCCGCTGGCGGTTCCGGCTGCTGTGGTCCGACGGCGCCGGCCCCCGCCCCGGCCCCGACCCCCGCGCACTGCGCAGCTCCCAGCCCCGACCACGCCAGACGAAAGGATGAGCCCGTGTCAGGCATACCAGCCACCTCCGCGCTGAACCTGGGCGCCCTGCGCGACACCTCAGGCGACGACCGCAGGCAGGTGTTCGAGACGTTCCTGTGCCGCAAGCTCGCCCAGCACCTGGACATCCCCCCGGCCCACCGCATCGCCCGCAACCGCCCGCTCTACACCCAGGGCATCGACTCCCTCACCGCGCTGACCCTCCAGCGCACCCTGGAGTCGGCCCTGAACATCCCGGTACCGGCCCACCACCTGCTGCGCGAGCAGTCGGTGGGCGAACTGGCCGCGACCCTGAGCGACCTGGTCGACCGGGCCTGACACCCGGGTGCCGGAGGCCACCGGTGACCGTGCTCGTCCCACCGGTGGCCCCCGGCACCCGGGCCTCGTGACAACGTTGTCCAACTCACCGCTGCATCGTCCCGTGCCCGTCGCCCTTCACCGCCGACGACTGGCAGCGTTTGCGGAGCCTGAGGACGCGGTACGACCCGGACGGCGTCTCCTGCTCCTACCTGTCACCGGACGAGACCTCCAGGACCGGACCGCGCCGACCGGTGCCCGACAACGGCCGCCCCATGGCCGGAAAGGCGAGTCGGCGGCGGGGTTTATGAGGTCTCGTCGGTCTGGGGGCGGGGCAGGTCGATCAGGATGTGGGTGTGGCGTCGGGTGTTCGTCGGATCTGGGTTCGGTGTGCTGTCGGCGGGCAGCGCGTTGCCTTCGGTGCGCGTTGTGATCTCGATGTCCTCGGGGGCCATGACGGTCTCCGAGTCGGCCTGGAGACGTGTGAGATGGACTGCCAGCGCCGAGCGGAACATGCCGGCCACGCTGTCCGCGCGTGCCTGTCCGCGCCGGAGCGCCTCGCCGAAGTGCGGAAGACCGTCGCGCATTCCGTTGGCGTGGCCGACCACCTCGACGCGGGGCGGCGGGAAGCCCGCCCTGACGTTCGCCAGCGAGGCCCACGCCACCTCGGCGGCCAGCCGGTGCACCGTCTCCCGCTGGGGTCCCGTCAGCTCGGACGATCCGTCCGCGAACTCGACCCCTCCGATGGTCAGCCGCTCGTTGCGGTAGGACGGTTGCACCACGCTCTCCTGCGGCGCGGCATGCGCTGGTTGTGGTTGCGCCGGGTGCTGCTGCTCCTGCGGGGGCCGGGGTGCCCGGGGCTGTACGTCCGTGTTGCCCGGCCCCCGGCGGGAGCGGGTCGGCGGGGCCGCGGGGGCGTCGCCCTGCCGGGGATCGTGCACCGACACCGTCGTCCGGCTGCCCTGCTCGGTGGTGACCGTGACCGGGAAGTCGGCCGCGGTCAGATGCGGCTGTGCCGAACCGTGCTGGTAGTTGATGAGGTGGCGGTCCAGCCGGTCCCGGAGTTCCCGGTGGACGGTGTCGGCCCGGACCTGGGCGCTGTCGGGGAAGACCCCGCCCAGCGTGGGACGGCGGTTGGTGCCGCGCCCGGTCACGGTGAGCCGCGGCAGCGGCAGCCCGTTGTGGTGGTTCCACAGCCCGGCGCGCACCACGTGCTCGGCCACGTAGGTCAGTTTGCGCGCCTCGACCTTGTTGATCTGCCGGGAGCCCTGGTCGAACCCGATGTCCACCTGGGGGAGCCGGTGACCGTGCACGATCACGGACGTCAGCGGGTTGGCCTCGGCAGACGGAGTGGAGCTGAGGAGGTCCGCGCTCACCTCGTGCATGGTCTCACCGGGCCGCTGGGAGAACATCCGGAAGTGCCAGAGCTCGCTGCCCTTGGGCAGGTCCGCCGCCTGCTTCATCCGCGCCTCGGCGACCTTGACCGTACGCTCGTACTCCGCCTTGGCGGCCGCTTCCTGCGGACTCCCCGGAGCCGTCGCACCGACCGCTCGCCGCGCGTCCGCCGCCTTGGTGAGCGCGTCGACCAGGTCCAGATGGCGGCCCAGTCTCTTGAGCGTGGCTTCGTCGGCCCCCCTCGCCCGCTGACGGTCCAGCTCGTCGCCGACGGCGGCGTGCAGCCTCCGGAAACCGTTCGGCGAGGTTCTGGTGAGGTTCTCCGCCACGGCCGATCGCATGGTGCCCGCGATCTGGGCGCGCCGGGCGAAGTTCTCCAGCGTGATCTGGTGTTTGCCGTCCTCGCTGGCGAGCACGACGGCGGCGAAGTGGTAGCCGAAGTGGCGGCCCTCCGGCGCGCTCGGCTTGGCGTAGTTGTGCGCCAGGCTCGGGAAGCCGTTCTCGTCCAGCGCGTTGATCGAGTGCACGAGGTAGGTCTCGCCGACCTTCGCCCAGGCGTGCTCGTTGATGCCGATCCTGTGCGCCGCGTCGGAGAGCACGTCGCGTCGCGGGTTGTCCAGCGGGTCGTAGCTCAGCGCGCTGCCGTAGGACTCGCCCGGTGTGGGACCGTCGCTCTCGGCGATGAGCCGGTCGTCCCGCAGCACCTGGCGCGCGGCCCACGACGGATCCAGGGGCCCGGTCGGCTCCCGGCCGTCGGCCACCTGGCCGAGAGCCTCCGCGAGGTAGTGGATGCCGGTGACCTCGGTGCGTCCCAGTGCGTTGATCGGGCCCGTGGCCACCCCGGAGCCGTCGGGATCCCGGAAGACCACATGTGACGCGGGCACGCCGCCCGACACCATCTGGGCGAAGTCACGGCAGACCTCCTCCTCCGACTTTCCGGAGCGGGTGAGGAACTGCGGGGCGACACGGACCAGTTCGCGATGGCCGCCCTTGCCGTCGCCGACGTGCAGCGCCAGGCCGTCCGCCTTGAGCCTCACCAGGCTGCCCGCGAGCGACAACTGCCGGTTGGCCGCTTCGACGGCCTTGGCGGTGGCGAAGACCTGCTGGCCGTAGCCGTACTGACGGTGGGCCAGCGACAGGTCCCCCGAGACATGCAACGGCGGGTGCTCGTCGACCAGTGTCTGCCTCATGCCCTGCGCGGGCACCGTCAGCTGCGGGACGTTGTCGGAGCTTGTCCGGCGGTAGTCGAAGGCGGCGTGGTACATGCCGGTCGGTTCTTCGAACAGCACGGTGTCGGGGGTGGTGCCGATCACCCGGTAGTCGGTGGTCGTCAGCGGCCGGGCCCGGAGGCGGTCCACCAGATCCGTCGGAGACAGGGCCGACTCCCCGGCGTCCCGCGGCGGGTGCAGCTTGCTCGCGTAGTCGGGGCCACCGGGGTCGTGACCCGGTGCCACGGGGTGCGTCACCGGGGTGTGGTCCGGGGACACGAGGGCGGTGTGGTCCTCCGCGGCGGAGTCGTGGCCGAGACTGAGCCCGTCGAACAGGTCCGACAGGCCGCCCTCGCCGCCCAGGAGCAGCGCCCAGCCGCCGCTCCCCCCGAGCAGGTCGAGCTGTTCGGCTCCGGTCTCCCAGTCGGTCGTGACACGCACATGCGAGTCGGTCGACCACACGGCGGTCCCGGTCCGGGCCGCGATGGACTGGGCGAGCCCGTGGTCCTGCCCCTGGGAGACGACCAGCAGGATGTCCTGGCCCTCGCCGCGCAGCGGGTCACGGGCGACGAGTGCGGCGAACTCCTCCGGGTCGGTCACATGGATCGCGCGGCCGCCCGCCATCAGGACGAGGTGGTCCGGGGTCCCCTGCGCGGTGATCACATACGGGTCGTGCCACGGTGCCGGATGCTCTGTCGGCCGCCCGTCCGGACCGGTCACCGTGTACTTCGTCAGATCCGGCGGGTTCGCCCTCGAACCCGTCCAGTCGCGCCCGGCCGCGTATTCCGACCCGTCGGCCAGCACGGTGTGGTTGTCCAGCGCGCCGTGTTCCGTCACCAGGAAGTGCGCGGCGAGCGCGGAGGCGTCCGTGACCGACTCGGGTCCGGCGTTCGCGGTGAGCGACAGCAGGTGCCGGTAGTCGTCCTCGGTCGGCTCGGTGTCCAGATGCAGCACCTGGCGGGCCAGCGACTCCAGGTGCGTGCGGCCGGCCGTGTCCGGTGTCGCACCGGGCAGATCCATCGCCCGCAGCGTGAGGAGGGCGCCGTGGGCGCTCTCGTACGCCTCCGGGTCGAGTGAATCGCCGTAGAGGCGGTCCAGCCACTCGTACTCGCGTGCCCGTTCCTCCGTGTACTCCTCCAGGACCCGGGACCAGTCCTGCTCCTCGTCCCGGTACGTCCCGGGAGCGTCGTGCTCGTTCCGTGGCATGTGCGGGTCGCGGGCCGAGGTGTCGTGCTGCGAGGCCGTGCCGCGGTGCGGGTCGGTCACCGGGTCGACCCAGGCATGGCGCCGGGTCACCGGCGGGGCGGCCGAGCGGGCGTCGTGCCAGCGGGGGTCCCGCGACAGCGGGGTGCGGTCCGTGTACTGCCGCGCGTCCGGGGCGGGGACGTCGTCGGCGGAGGCCGACGACGTCCTCGGAGGCTCCTGGGTCTCGGGGTGGCCCGCGCTGTGGTCCGTGCCGGGCCCCCCGACGTCCCCGACGAGCGCGCCGAGCAACTGGAGGTGACGGCCGCGCAGCCCGCCCTGGGCGAGACCGTACGGTGCCGGTTGGTGGAAGTCGCCCAGCAGGCTGCCCGGCACCTGCGCGCGGCCCGGTCCCTCGTCGTCCTCGCGGTACTCGTCGCGCAGACCGAGCTGGTGGCCCAGCTCGTGGGCGTACGCGACGGGATCCGCGTCCGGCCACCAGGTGCGCTGGTCCATGGGGCGGTCGTGGCCGGCGAGATCGACGACCAGATGGGGATCGGCGTCCTCGGTCACGCGTTCCACCGTCACATGCAGCAGGCTGCCGTCGGGAAGGCGGTGCCCCGGGCGGTTGTAGTAGTCCTCGGCGCCCTGTTGCAGCCGCTGCCACGGGGTCTCGGTGTCATGCCCCGAGCCGCTCCGGAAGGCGACGCGCACGGTCAGGTCGGTGACGGTGTTCTCGCCCACGCGGAAGGCGCGCGCGTCGAAGGCGGATCGCACCACGAAGCGCGGTGCGTGGTTCAGGCCGCGACGGGGCGTGACGGTGGTCGGGGTGTGATGGTCGCCGTCGCGGGTCTGCCGGGGCGATGTGTCGTCGGCGGCCGGGGCGTGGGTGGTGCTTGTGGCGCTCGCGGTGGGGGCGGACAGGGGTGCCCTCGGGGCCTTGGGGGCGACCTCCTCGGTCATGACGGGCGGGCGCCGCGTCGGGGCCTGGCTGGCGTCGTAGTGGTTGCGGCCGTTGTAGTACACATCGGTCGAACGGCCGGTGTTCTCCGGTCCGACCGTGCGCAGATGGGCCGTGCCGCCGCCGGTCGACTGGAACGTACGCAGCTGGATGCCGAGGGTGTGGGCCACCAGCGCGGGGAACATCTCGCCCTCGGCGGTGTTCCACGCGTCGTTGCCCGGCACCCAGTTCTCCAGGGCCCTGATCAGCGCCCGGTGCTCCGCCTGCGTCAACGGCCGGTGCAGCGCCGAGTCGACGACGGCGCCGACCATACGGTCATGGCTGTCGATGTAGTCCAGGGGCAGGGGGCCGGAACGCCCGGTGACATAGGCGAACTGGGCGCGCGGTGCCAGGGCGGTGTCTCCCAGGGTCCAGTTGCCCTGGTGGTCCGTGGTCTCCGGTACCTCGTTGGCCGCCCGCTCGGCCGCTTCCTGCGCGGGGAGGTGGTGCGGTGCGCCCATCAGTTCCTGGGTCCGCGCGTCCACGTAGAGATTGCGCAGAGCCTCCGGACGGAGCCAGTCCGGGGACATGACGTGGTCGACCCCGTTGGCCTGCAACCGCGTCTGGAGGGCGTCGAGGTTCTGGGTCTGCAGTTGCTGCCGGAGCTGGTTCTCCTGGCTGCGGCGGTACAACTCGGTCACGTCGAACGGGAGATGCTCCGCCCGTGTCGTCTGTACATAGCGCAGCACCTCCTGGCGGAGGGCTTCCGCGGCGCGGCCCAGGGGGCTGTCGGACCTGACGGGGCCCTGCTGGGTGCGGATCTGGCGCAGCACCGCTTCGTGCTGGGTGTGCGCGTTCCCGGAGGAGCCCTGGCGCAGTGCGGCGGGCCAGTGCTCGGGCGGGGTGCTCGCCACCACGGCGTACAGCAGACACCGGCCGTCGCCGGGCACCTGGACGCGGGGCGTCGGCTGCTGGACGACCGTGGACTCCGACGTATCCGGTTTCGTCTGCTGGACGTCGGCGGTGACGTGGTGCGTGGTGGTGGGCGTGGTCTGGCTGGTGGTGCTTGTGCTTGTGCTTGCGGTCGCGGTCTTGGTCGTGGTCGCATCGTGCGTGGCGACCGGTGCAGGGGTTTCCGGGGCCGCCTCCGGTGCCTTCACCTCCGGTGCCTTCACCGGAGGCTTGACCATGTCCGGCGTCTCCTCGGCGGGCTTGACCGCCTCGTGCGTCTTCTCGGGTTCCTTGACGTCCTGAGGGGTCTTGGCCGGTGACTCGACGTCTCCCGAAGTCTTGGCCTGCTGCTTGGTGCCTTCCGCGTCCTTCACCTGCGGTGAGGTGGAGTCCGCGTCCTTCACCTGCTGCGTGGTGTCGTCGGTCTTCTTGGCCGTCCAGTAGTAGACGTGGCCGTCGGTCTGCGAGGTGTTCCCGTACGTGCCGTTCTCGTCGTACTTCTGGGTGGTCAGCCGCACCGGCTGCCGCATCAGCACATGCGCGCCCTTGAGCGTGGCCTTGCCGGGTTCGGTGGCCTCCTTGCCGTGCGGGAGGTCCGGAGGTGCGAGGGTGCGGGTCGGGACGCCGGGCGCGCGGGTCACCGGCGAGCTGCTCTCGAACGTCTGGTCGCGGTCGATCTTCAGGGCGTTCGTCGGGAGGGGAACGACGACGGCCGGGTTCTTGGTGGTCACGAGGCCGGCCAGAGGCGTCAGGCTCGCGTTGAGACCGTTGCTCGCGGTCGTGGACGCCTCGTGCTCCGTGGAGACGGTGATCTCGTCGCTGCCCTCGTCCCGAGTGGAGATCTCCTGTGCCTCCCCGGTGGGCTGCAGACGGACTTCCAGGCCGGTCCTGCCGTCGGCGCCGAACGGGACCGTGCGGTAGCCGTTCGCGGTGTCCTTGAGCTGGTGGAAGACCGTGGGCAGGGTGGACGAGGACAGTGCCTGGCGCAGCGACACCTGCTGCTCCAGCGGCAGGCGCTGCTCCCTGACCAAGGGGTTGCCGGTGCCGTCCAGCCGAGGGTCGGAGATGAAGGAGCTGACCAGCTTGTGCGCGGCCTCGGGGGTCATGGCCCCGGCCCAGCGGCCGACCGCCGAGGCGACCGAGCCCAGCCCCCAGGAAATGGTCGACCCCGCCTTGCCGAGTGCGCTGTCGGACCAGGGACGGGGCGTGGTGAGCACCGTCTGCGCGTGGTCGAGCAGTGCGTCGGGGTTGTCGAAGCCCACGAGGTCGTGGGCGGAGTCCAGCGACGCCTGCCAGCGGTCCCGGTCGGCCTGCGAGGCGGTGACCGGCTGCATCTCGATGGTGTTGCCGCCGTCGTGGACCTGGGGCGGCTGCGACGACTGCGGGTTCGGCTCCTGCGGGCGTGCGGCGGCCTGTTCGGCGGTCTCGGTGAGCGACTTGGGGACGTAGGCATGAACCGGCCACGACGGGTCGACGGGCCGGGGCTTGGCGAGGTTGACGAAGCGTCCGTACTCGAAGCGCTGGGTCACGGTGACCTCGAAGCGCATACGGTTGGAGAACTTCACCGTGTCGCCGAACTTCGACGTCTTGTGCTCGACCTTGGTGGTGACACCGCTGTCCGCGCTCTTGGTCCGGCTGCCCTCGCCGCCGCCGGACGGGGCCCACGCGACGCTGCCCAGACCGGACTTCTTCTCCTCGGCCTTGACCTCGGCCGCGTCCTGGCCGGGCCTGGGCTTGACCACGGGTGCGTAGGACACCCGGAAGTTGCCGTCGGCGCCCAGCGACCAGTTGTGGCCCGCGCCGCCCTTGACCGTCTGCGCGATGGTGACCTTGCGGGTGGTGTCGCCGGTGGAGTGGTCGCCCTCGTCGGTCCACTTGTCCTGCGGGATGCCGCGTACCAGCACCTCGGTGATCACGCGCTGGGTGCGGGACTCGTGGACGCGGTAGTCGAGGATGCCGCGGCCCACCAGGTCCTCGTAGTTGGCCGAGAGGTTCTCCGGCGAGAACGTTCCCGCGAACGGCAGAGCCGTCTCCGGTACGTCGGCGGGCGTGTCCAGCCGGCGGATCTGCCGGTCGATCTCGCCGAGGATCTCGTCGGACTTCGGGATGTCGGCGGTGGCCCCGCCGAGCAGTCCGGAGGTCAGCAGCGGTGCCTGACGCGTGCTGGAGGAGGCCGGGGTGCTGGTGTCGCCGGTCCCGTCGTTTCCGAGTTTGCGTACGTCGTCGTCCGAGAGCAGCACTACGACCCGGTGTTTGCTGATCTGCGGGTCTCCGAGGGTGACGTTGCCCTTCCAGTCCGTGACGCGGCCCTGGACGGTGACGTCCGCGTCCGCCTCGTAGACGTGCCAGGTGCCCTTGTACGCCGCCTTCCGCGACGTGGTCGTCTTCTGCTTGACGTTCTCGCTGATGTTGTGGCCGGCGCCGCCCTTGCCCTTGACACCGCCGCGCACCTGAAGGGACGCGTCGGGGCTGTCCTTGGACGGGAAACGCCCGGCGTCGAAGCCGAGTCCCGCCTTGAAGGCCAGGGAGGTCTTGTCCGCCACCGCGGTGGACCCGCTGGACTTGGTCTCGATCTCCAGCTTGCCCTCGCCGGGCAGCGTCTCGTGGAACCTGAAGTTGCTCAGACGCGTCCGGGTCGACAGTCCGATGGTGTCGCGGTTGCGGCCCGAACCGACCTGCTCGTCACCGCTGTTGGCCCACCCGCCGTGCGAGGCGGAGACCATGGACCGCAGGTGGTCCTCGTCGGTGATGCCGTCCAGGGCATCCTTCAGGTCGGGCGTCGACGTCTCGTTCTTCCTCTCGAAGGCGCTGGTCAGCGACCGCTTCGCGGTGTCCCGGAAGTCGTCGGAGCCGGTGACATGGCGGATCGCGTGGCGCTGCGGCAGCACGTCAAGCTCGGGGATGGTCCGCGGCGGCGCGGTATCGGTGCCGGTGGTCTCCGGTTTCCGCGCGACCTCGACCGTGAGGCGGCCGTCCGGCTTCACCTGCCTGGTGTGCTGCATATGGGGCGAGGGCGCGTCGGTGGACAGATGTGTGGTGGGCTGCTCCGGGTTCTCGACGCCGACCATGACGTGGTACGTCACCGGGTGGGCGTAGACGTCGGTGTCCGCCTCCAGGGAGAACTGCCGCTTGACCTCGGTCTCGGCACCCGTGGTCAGACCGTGCGAGGGGTTGTGCGCGGTGATGTCGAGGCTGCCGATGGCGAAGCCGCGCGTCACATCCGGGTGGTCCAGCGAACTGCGCACGTTGCCCGCCAGGTTGACGACGTGCTTCGAACTGCGCGTGACGGTCTTGTCGGCCCCGGTCGTCCGGGTGGTCACGGCCTTCGTCGTCGACTTGCCCGAGCGCACGTAGTCGCCCTTGGACGGCTCGGCCTTGATCAGGATCTCGTGGGTCCTGCCCTCGCGCAGTGGCAGATGCGAGCCCTTCAGCGTGATCCGGTAGGAGCCGTCGAGCAGCTTCGGACCGGAGTCGCGCAGCCGTGAGGGGGCGAGCTGCTGGCGCAGCGAACGCAGGTTCTCCCATGCCTCGGGGGTGATCCGGGGACGGTTCGCGGTGCTCGCACCGTCGTGCGCCGTGGTGGTGCCGGGGGCGTCTCCGGTTCTCGGGGTCCGTGCAAGGAAGTAGCCATCGACCTCCTCCAAGGGCGACGGCCGGGCCGCCCGGGAGGGCGCGGGCAACGACTGGCGCTGGGGGTGGATCGCCTCCGGCGGCGGCAGCACACCGGGCGAGCTCTTCCACATCTCGCGCACGATGTGGTCCTCCAGCTCCGACGAACCGGGGAAGTCCAGGAACGTGGTGCGCTGGGCCGCGACCGGTCCGGTGAGCCGGCCGGCGTCGAGCGGTGGGTGGTCGCCGGTGGTGGCGGGCGTGGACCCCTCGTGCGGGACGGCGCGCAGCACCTCGCCGTTCTGCGGGTTGATGGTGATGGCGATGTGGCCGACGGTGTCCTCCGGACGCCGCTCGGAGGGCGGCGGGGTGTGGTCCCCGATCTTCGTGGTGCTGGTGCCGTGCAGCCCGTCGAGCCCCGGCTGCAACCGGTGCCGGATCAGCTGGACCCGCAGACGTACGTTGGTCGCGACCAGGTCGGCCTTGCCGGTGTGCTCATGGCTGGACTCGGTTCCGACGGCGTTCTTGCCCTTGACGCCGTGTGTGAGGTTGCTGGAACCCGTGTAGCCGGCGGTGCCGGTCAGCCACGTGGACTCGGAGCTGTCCTTCGCCTTCCACACCTGGCCGGTGGCGCCGCCGCTCAGACCCAGCGACCAGGAACTGTTCTCCGTACGGTTCTGGCCGTGCTCACCCGTCGACTTCGACCCCAGGGTGGCCTTGCCGTCCACGGTGTGCAGAGCCTGGGAGCCGTCCGGCTCCACCGTCAGATGCAGATGGGCCCTGCTGCCGTCGCTGAGCGTCAGCGGCTTCGACAGCAGACCCCAACCCGAGGCGTGCTCGAACTCGTTGATGACATTGGACGGCTGGAAGAAGTCCTCGATGTCCCGGTGCGCGGTGCCGTCCGGTCGCGCCTCGCGCGGCAGCGCCTCGTAGACCGCGTTCCGTGCCGTGTCGAGACCGGTGATCGACACCGGGTGGCCGGCGGCGGGCCTGGGAGGTCGGGAGTCCGGTGCGGCGACGGTGTTCGGCTGGTCCGTGCGGGCGGGGTCCCAGCCCTGCCAGGTGCGCGGACGGCCGTCGGCCAGGTCCTCCGGCCGGGGCACGTCGGCACGGACCGTTCCGGTGACGGCGTCATGCGTCCCCTTGGCGCCGAGCTGGGTGCCCTGATGGTCCGTGACCTTCACCTGGTAGGTGAAGTCGGACGTGTAACTGTCGGTCTTGCCGGTGAAGGCGATCTGGTTCGCCGTCTGGGACGACGACTTGACCGTGGTCTCACGGCCGTGCGTGGCGCCGCCCAGCTTCCCGGAGGGGGTGACGAGGACCGACAGTTCGTTGTTGACGGGACGGATGATGGTCGGCCCGAACTCCAGGCCCGCCTCGGAGGAGGTCATCTCCGTCGTGCGCGGGTCGGAGTCGTGCGTCGACTCGGACGGTACGCCGAAGCCCTCGCCGTCGTTGTCCTTGGCGGCATCGGTCGTGGCGTCGAGGCGCCAGGGGGAGGCGGTGGCCTTCACCTCGACCTCGTAGGGCCTGCCGTCCACGTGGACGGTGAAGCGCCAGCCGCCGTTGACCATCGCGCCGTGCTGCTTGCGGAAGTTGGCGGGATCGAGGGCGGCGTCCAGGCGCTGTACGACGGACGTGTCCTTGCCGTGGCCGCCGAGCAGCGTCTCGACCCGCGTACGCACGCCCTCCGGACCCGGGTCCTCGGTGATCTTCTTGCCGGCGAGGGTCTCCGTGTGCCGTCCGTCGAGGACCGGCTCGGGGTCCTTCTGCGGGGGCGCGGGCGGCTTCTCCTGCTCCTCGTCGCCGGAGGTGCTGTCGTCCTTGGCGGGAGTGTGGTCCTTGGCCGGGGTGTGGTCCTTCTCCGGCTCGTCCTTGGGGGCGTCCTCGGACTTGTCCAGGGTGTCCGTCGTGTGCGGTTCCTGGCCGAGGGGCTCCTGCTCCGGCTTCTCGCGGGGCTCTTCCTTGGTGAGGGTCTGCCCCTGCTTCTCGTCCTTGTGCTGGCCCCCCTCGTCCTTGTGCTGGCCCCCCTCGTCCTTGTGCTGGTCCCCCTGGTCCTGGTGGTCCCCCTGGTCCTGCCGGCCCTCGTGGTCCTTGGAGTCCTCGGAGTCCTTGGGCTCCTGGTGGTCCTTGGGCTCCTGGTGGTCCTTGGGCTCCTGGTGGTCCTTGGGTTCCTCGTGGTCCTTGGGGTCCTGCTGGTCCCGGTCGCCGCGGGTGTCCTTGTCCGTGCCGCCGTCCGACGGGGTGTCGTCCTTGGGCGACTCCTCCGGACGCCGGGTCCAGGTGAGTTCGGCGTGGTCGTTCTCGGGTCGGAAGCGCAGCAGCGGTTCGCCGTCGGGACCGTGGTGGGAGCCGACGATCTTGTCGAAGATGGACTTGCTGAAGGGGGAGGGCGGGTTCCAGAACATGTGGGCGCCGTGCATGACGGCGATGTCCTTGGCCTGCATCTCCTTGATCAGCGCGTCGTGCTCCTCCAGCGGGATGCGGGTGCCGCCCGGGGTGGAGATGTCGAACAGGTCGTGGTCGCCGGTGATGGGCCGCTGGATGCCGTCCTCGCCGATGCCGTGAACCACGCCGTCCACGACGGTGAACTTGTTCTTCTTCTCCAGCAGCGCCATCTTCGCGGCGAGTTCGTGGTATTCGGTCGAGCGCTGGTTGTGGCGGGAGAGGACCTTGTCCCAGTCGCCCGGGGGGACGGTGCTCCGGTCGGGCGTCCTGGGCTTGAAGTAGCCGACGAGTCCGATGTTCTTGGGGTCGGCGCCGAGGTGGACGTCGGCCTCGTTGATGGTCTTGGCCTTGATGTCCTGCGGTTTGGCCATGGCTCCGGCGTCGAGCCATTTGGGCGCGGTGGGGTTGGTCGGGCGGACGTCGATGACCAGGCCCTTGTCCCGGGCGATATCGCGGAAGCCCTTGAAGTTCTTCTCCGGGATGCCATAGGTCTGGCGCGCCGTGTACGAGTTGACCTCACCGGTCTTGAGCGGTTCGGTCCAGGTGAGTTCGGCGTGGTCGTTCTCGGGGCGGAAGCGCAGCAGCGGTTCGCCGTCAGGGCCCTGGTGGGAGCCGACGATCTTGTCGAAGACGGTCTTGCTGAAGGGGGAGGGCGGGTTCCAGAACATGTGGGCGCCGTGCATGACGGCGATGTCCTTGGCCTGCATCTCCTTGATCAGCGCGTCGTGTTCGGGATGCGGGATCCGCGTGCCGCCCGGGGTGGAGATGTCGAACAGGTCGTGGTCGCCGGTGATGGGCCGCTGGGCGCCGCCCTCGTCGATGCCGTAGACCACGCCGTCCTTGACGGTGAACTTGTTGTCCGTCTCGTACGCCGCCATCTTCGCGGCGAGTTCGTGGTATTCGGTCGAGCGCTGGTTGTGGCGGGAGAGGACCTTGTCCCAGTCGCCCGGGGGGACGGTGCTCCGGTCGGGCGTCCTGGGCTTGAAGTAGCCGACGAGTCCGATGTTCTTGGGGTCGGCGCCGAGGTGGACGTCGGCCTCGTTGATGGTCTTGGCCTTGATGTCCTGCGGTTTGGCCATGGCTCCGGCGTCGAGCCATTTGGGCGCGGTGGGGTTGGTCGGGCGGACGTCGATGACCAGGCCCTTGTCCCGGGCGATATCGCGGAAGCCCTTGAAGTTCTTCTCCGGCATGCCATAGGTCTGACGCGCCGAGTGCGCGTCGACCTCGCTCGGCTTCGGCGAGGTGGACGTCGCCTGTTCCTCGTGCGTCGTCGTGTGTTCCTGGTGCGGCGTGGACTGGTCCTCGTGCGACGCGGTCGCCGGTTCGCGCTGCCGTGTGGGGTCGGAGACCGGGTCCACCCAGGTGTGCCGGCGTGGGACCGCGGGTGCCTGGTCACGCGAGTGCTGCCAGGCGGGGTCGTCCGCCGGATCGTCGTGCTGCTGGTGCTGTCCGTGGCTCTGGTCGTCGGACACCGACGCAGGCAGGTGCTGGGTGCCGTCGTGCGCGCCGGTGTCGTCGGTGGAGGGGCCGGGGAGTTTCGGCGCCACCTGGTCCGAGGAGCCCTGGTCGCCGGACAGGTGCGGCCGGGCGGTGTCCAGGGCGCCGTTGCGCACCAGGGAGTCGACCATCTCGTTCACCGAGCGGCCGCCCTGGAACAGGCTGTACATGTCGTCCGGCACGATCGGCCGGTAACCCTGCTCCAGCAGCAGCTTGGGCAGCAGGATCTGGACGTTGGAACGGAGGTTGCCGTCCTCGAAGGGGTGGATCACATGCAGTGACCGGACCGTACGGGCGATCGAGGCGAGCTTCGTCCTGTCGTCGACGCCGGGCTCGGCGACCCGCTCGTAGTGCTGGTGGAACACCGTGTCGACGAGACCGGGCGCCTCGCCCTTGCGGTAGTTGGTCGACAGCGCCGGGTTGTTGTGCAGGAAGCGCGTGAGGATGGTGGCCGGCTGCGGCTTGGGCAGACCCTTGGACCAGTCGTGCGTGGTCATGTCGTAGACCAGGGCCCGGTCTCCGACCTTCTCGTCGAAGATGTCGGGGGCCAGTGTCTCGCCGCGCAACGGGAAGTGCGTGGGACGGCCGCCGGACCAGTCGAGATCGCGGCCGAGGTGACTCGTCGCCAGACCGTGCATCGTCCGGTACGACGACGCGTCCATCGGCGTTCTGACCGTCTCGGGGTCACCGAGGAACTTCTTGTAGGCCGCGACCATGCCCTTCTGGAAGCCGGGAGAGCGGTCGTGGTCGTAGTACGAGCCCGGGTCGTGGGGGTAGGCGGCCTGTGCCTCGGCGTGGTTCTTGGGGTCGATGTAGAACTTCCACCACTCGTTCTCGGGCAGGTAGTCGTGCAGAGTGCCCGGCTGCGGCCCCCTCGGCGCGACCGACTCGCCGGTGTGGTCCTGCGGGTGGTCCGTTCGGTGGTCGCCGGTGTGGCCCTGGTGGGAGAGCAGATCGTCGTGGCCCGCGGTGAGGGCGCCGAGAAGCTGGAGATGGCGGTCGCGCAGGCCGCCGTGGGTGAGTTCCTGGTGCTCGGGGCGCTGGTGGAGGTCGCCCAGCAGGCTGCCCGGGATGTGCGGGCGCTGCGGTGCGGTCTCGTCCGCGTACTCGTCGCGCAGCCCCAGCTGGTGGGAGATCTCGTGCGCGTACTCGACGGGCTTGGCCCCGGGCGTCCAGCTGCGCTGGTCCATGCCGTGGTCGCCGCCCACCAGGTCGACGGTCAGGTGGGGCTTGTCGCCGGGGCCGACGCGCTCGATGGTGACATGCAGCCGGTCGCCGTTGGGCAGCGTGTACTTCGGGTCGTTGAAGTACTGCTTGACGCCCTGCTGCGCCCGCTTCCAGGTGTCGTCGGCGTTGTGCAGGCCCGAGCCGACGTCGCGCAGCGCCACGCGCACGGTCAGATCGGTGTACGGGGTGTCGCCGACGGTGAACCGCCGCTGGTCGAAGCCGGACCGCACCACGTAGCGCGGGGTGCGGTCCAGCCGCATCCGGGGCGGCGGGCCGGGACTGCGCAGGTCGTCCAGTCCCTCGGTGCTGGGCACCGGATGGTGGCGGGGATCGGTCGAGTCCTCGTGCGACCGGCCGGACTCCGAGCCGTCCTCGGAGGGGCGGTGGGCGACGAGTTGCTCGTTCTCCTGGTCCTTCCGGCGCGGCTGCTCCTCGTGCGTCGGCCGCGAGCCGGTGTCCGGTTTCGTCCCCTGCTCTCCAGAGGAGTGCTGGTCGCGGGCGGGGGAGTGGTCCGCGGGGACCTTGACCGCGTTCCCCTCCGTGGAGGTCCCGCCATGCGGGGTCGTGGTGTGTTCGTGGGCCGGTGTGTGCTCGTCGGCCGGTATGTGGTGCTCGGCCGGTGTGTGCTCGTCGGTGCCGCCGTGCTGGTCGGTTCCGGTGGTGATGCGGTCCAGGTGGCCCTGGGCCTCGGGGTTCCCGGTCTGCTCTGCCAGCTCCTGCCGTAGCGTGCTGGTGCGTTCGTCGTACGTCTGGTGCGCGGACAGCTCCTCGCGCACCTCGTCGATCCGGCGCCGGGTGTCCTCGGCAGCGCGGGAGTCGCCCCCGAGGAGCTGTTCGGTGCGCTGATCCCGCAACTGCTCCAGCCGGTCCGACAGTGCACGCACCTGGTCCTGGCGGTCCTGCTCGCGCCGGCTCAGGTGCCGGTCCAGCTTGTCGAGGGCGTCCTTGGCCTCCCGCTCGCCGGTCGCCTCCTGAGCCTGCCGGCGCAGCTCGGCGGCGCGGGGGTCCCCCTCCCCGTCGTGGAGCGCGTCGAGGCGGTCGCGCAGTTCCTGCTCGGTGGGGTGGTGATCCTCGGAGGTGTCCGACCTGAGCCGGTCGAGCCGCTGCTGGAACTGCTGCTCCTCGCGGTGGTCGTGGAGCTCGCGCAGCGCGCGGTCGGCCTCGTCGGCGGTGGCGGCCCGGTCCACCTGCTCGCGCAGTTCGCGCTCGCGGTCGTCCGCACCGTCGTTGAGGGCATCGAGGCGGCGGCGCAGGTCCTCCTCGCTGCCCCGCTCCGGGGCGCGCTCCGGCGTCGGCTCGTCCGACTTGAGATGGTCGAGGCGCTGCTGCAACTCCTGCAGTTCCCGGTGTTCCTGCAGGTCCCGCAGCGCGCGGTCGGCCTCGTCCGGCGTCCTGGCGTCGTCGAGCCGCTCGTGCAGCGCCGCGGTCTCGGGATCGGGCTCGGCGGAGGAACGCAACCGGGCCAGCCGGTCGTGCAGTTCGGCGTCCCTGCGGAGGTCGTCCAGCTGGGAGCGGAGCCGGTCGGCGGTGGGCCCGTCGGTGGTCATGGCGAGGCGCTGCCGTACGTCCTCGACGTCCTGGTGGAACGGGCGCGGCGCGTCCTGACCGGTCAGCGTCCCGGAGGGAACGTGGCTCTCGACGTACGCGGAGTACTCGTTGAGCCTGCTGTCGAGCAGGTCCGGGTCTCCGGAGCGGCGCGCCTCCTCGACCGAGTCGACCTTGCTCTGCCACTCCTCCTTGGAGCCGGTGAGGTTGGTCAGCCGCTCGAAGCCGCCCTGCGCGTGCGTGTGGAACGCCTCGTAGCGCCGGCTGGTGGTACGCGTCTCCACATGGGCCCGGAAGTCGGCGAGGTGCTGTCCGGCGCGGTCCCAGTCGTCGGACGCGGTGGCCTCCTGGATGGCGCGGGTGTACGTGTCACGGTCGTCCTTGGACATCCCGGCGGTACGCGCGGCGCGGTCCAGATCGGCGGTGCGCTGCCTGATCCCGGCGTCGGGTGAGACGGGCCGGGTCGTCGGCGGGGACGGGGCCTGGTGCAACGGGGTCGGCGGGTCCGGGTCGTGCGTGGGCACGACAAGGGTGTCGAGCTGCCGGAGCTGCTCGTCCGTGCTGGCCGGGGAACGGTCGCCGAGGGTGCCGTCCTGGTGGTCCTGCGGGTGCGGTGTCGCACCGGGCTCGTGCTGCGGGACGTCCGGCAGGACGGGCGTGTGCCCGTCGCCGGTGGGCTGCCGCACCGGAGGCGTCGACGGCTCGTGCTGCGGGGTGTTCGTCCCGCTCCCGGTGTCCGCACGCGGGCGGGGCGCCCGGGGCGCGACTTCGTCCCCGCGCGTGCCGCTGTTCGTGGCGGGGGAGTGGCTGGTGCTGGTGCTGGTGCTGGTGCTGGTGGCGGTGGACGGACGCGGCTGTGGGGCCGCGGTGGACTCCTGGCGCGGTGCGGACTCCGTTCCGGTGCGCGGGGCGGACGACGACTCCACGTTCACGGTGGGACGCGGGGTGCCCCCGGACTCGGTGGACGGACGGTTCGTCCCGGTCGACGGGGCCTGCGGCTGGGTGGTGCCGGTGGTCGGCGTCTGCGACCGGTCGGTTCCGGTGGTCGGCGTCTCCGGCCGCGCGGACACGGGGCCGGGCGTCCGCTGGGTGCCCGTCGCGTTGCCGGGGGTCTGCGGACGGTCGGACACGGTGCTCGGGGTCTGCGACTGGTCGGCCACGGAGGCGGGCGGTTGCTGACGGCCCGTCACAGTACTGTCGTCATTGCTCGATACGTGCTGATGATCCGTCACGGAGACTGCGCCCTGGTGTCCTTGGGCCACCGTGTCGGGCGCCGGCGTGTTCTCGTGCGGCACGGACGTCACGGTGTGGTCGGTCCCGCCGTGGCCGTTGGACGTGGTCTCGAAGCCGGGCAGCCCGCCGGAGCGCCCTGTCTGCTCCGGGACACCGGAGGACGTGTGCGGCGCGGACTCGGTGGTGATGTGCGGGGCGGTGTCGCCCGTGCCGCCCTCGGTCGTGCTCGGGCCCCTCGACTCGGTCGTCGGCCGGGTGGTCCCGTGTTCGGTCGTCCCGCCGCGGTTGCCGCCGCTGGTGGGGTCCGTGCCGGTGGTCCCGCGCGATGTGCCGTTGCTCCCGGAGGTGCCGCGGCCCGAACCGGTCCCGGTGTCTCCTCGGGTCCCTCCCGTACGCGTACCGCCCGTACCCGTGTCGACCACGCCCGTGCCACCGGTCCCGGTACCTCGGGTACCGGCCGTGCCCGAACTGTGGGGCACGTTCGTGTCCAGGCCCTTGCCGAGGCCGGTGGTGCCGAGACCGTTGCTCTTGCCGAGACCCTCGCCCTTGCCGAGACCCTCGCCCTTGCCCAGGCCGCCGGTGTCGAAGTTCTCCGCACCGGGGAGGCCGGACCCGCCCTCGGAGGGGACCTTCGGGAGGTGGATGTCGGCCGTGGACGGCAGATGGACGTCCGGGGTGTGGATCTCGGTGTGCTCGCCGCCGCCGAACCTGCGACGGCCTCCGCCGCCGCCCATCGCGCCGATGATGCCCGAGGTCACGGCGGCGCCCATGTCGTTCTCGCCGCCGAAGACCTGTTCCATGACCTCGGTGGTGACGACGCTGGAGACGCCGCCGATGACGCCCTTGCCGATCAGGGAGGCCGCGAACTTCGGCGCGAACGCCGAGCCGGCACCGGAGAAGACGCCGCCGATCGCACCGCCGATCGCGCCGCCCTCCACGGCCTGCAGCGTGGCCGCGGTGTCCCACTGGGTGCGGTCGCCCTTGAGGAACTGGATCCCCTGGATCACCGCGTCCATGCCGACCATGAACCCGACACCGGTGGCGATCGAGATCAGCAGCCGCTTCAGCAGCATCTTCACGATCATCCGCACGCCGGTGACCAGCGCCGGGATCACCTCAGGCGCCCAGAAGGCGAGTTCGGCGATCTCGACCGCCAGCCAGATCAGCTGCGCCAGGATCATGTACTTCGCGTACTCAACCTGCAGCCCGGTGTTCTTGCCCAGCTTGCCCAGCTGACCGGCCGCATCGGCCATGTCGGGGAGATTGGACTTCAGCTGCTGCGTGAAGTTGGAGAACTCGTCGGCGACCTCGCCGCCGATGCTGTGCAGCACACCACTGGTCGCGGGATCGATCTCGCGACTGATGGCGGTCAGCTGCCGGGCAGCGTCCTCCCACGCCTCGCCGAGGCTGCGCAGCTTGTCCTCGTCGCCTTTGGGCCAGTCCTGGCCGACGGCCAGCTTGGCGACCCAGCCGAGTTCCGGGGGCAGGTTGATGCTCATGACCTGGTGTTCTTCACCCGGGACTCGGCAGGGTGGACCTCGGTGGCTCCCAGACGCTTGGTCGCCTCGATGTTCTGGTCCTCCATGCGTTCGAGGTTGACGGCCATCGTCCGGATGCCGTCGTGCATGCTGTCGACCAGCTGGCCCATCTGCCCGGTGCTCTCGATGATCTGCTTCCTGGGCGTGGCGTACTGCTCGTAGAACTGCCGCCCGGAGGCGTCGTCGCCCCAGCAGTCGCCCAGTTCGCCGAGCCGGCCCTCCAGGCTCCTGCCGATGTCACGGAACCGCGCGGCCAGTTGCTGCACATACGGCAGCTGGTTGCGCAGCCCGTCGGTGTCGACGTAGAACTCGCCGTCAGCCATGTGTTCCTCCCGAGGTCGTGTGGTCGTGTCGGGGTGCGGCGCCCGGGGTCACCGGGCGCCGTCGTGCCGTGCGTCCGGGCGTCCGCCCGCGATGTACTCGCGCACCGACTCGGGCATACCCGGCTCGTCGTCCAGCAGCGTCGTGGGGTCGACCTTGCCCTCCACCAGGTCGGTGATCTTCACCCCGGCCGGCAGCCCGAGCGAGCTGACCTCCGCGACCGCCTCCAGGGCGTTGGCGCGGGCCTGCCGGATGGTCGTCAGCAACGCCTCGGACAGTTCCTTCGGCGTCATGCGGTGGTACGCGCCGGTGGGGAACTCGATCGCGGTGACCTCGCCCTGCGCGTTCACGGTCGCCTTGACGGTCTGCCGGGGGGCGGTCGCCGTGCCGGTCACCTCGTTGATCCGGCGCCGGGCCTCGACGGCCTCCGTGCGCTGTTTGCGGTACAGCGCCAGCAGGTCCTCGATCTCCTCGTCGTAGGGGCTGGTCATATGAGTCTCCTTGGGTGCGGCGATGGTGCGCAGGCGTACGGGCGCCGCGGGGCGGGCGGCGTCACAGGACCGCTCCGGCCCCGTCCGAGGCCGCCAGACCCCAGGTGTCGCCCTCCTGGACCAGCAGGTCCGCGATGCCGCGGCTCGGCTGCTCCTCCTCCGCGGTCTCCGTCTCGTCCTCCACCGGCTCCTGCGCGGGCAGTTCCGCGGTGAGTTCCGAGGGGTCGCCGGAGAACGAGCGCAGCGGTACGGCGGGGATGACGGTCTCCCCGGGGGCGGCGGCCGCCGACCGGTTGGGCCGCCAGGTGGACAGCCGGGGGCCGTCCGCCTCCTCCTCCAACGGGGCGGCCGCGCGGCCGGTCCAGGTCTGCTCGTCCTCCGAGGCGTAGCCGGGCGCCTGGACCTCCTTCTCCTCCTCGGTCGGCACGGACCACAGCAGCGGTACGAACGACGACCCCGAGCTGTCCCACGCCTCGGTGTCCTCCGACTCCGGGTCGCCGGACGGTGCCGGCGCCACCTGGCCGTCCGGCAGCTCCTGTTGGTACTCCTGCTGGTGCTCCTGCTGGTCGGAGTCCTCGGAGACCAACCGCTGCGGCGGTACCGGCTCCCTCTCCGTGTTCCCGTCCTCGCCCGTCGGCCGCGGCGGCACAGGCTCCGTCGTCTCCCCGTCGCCGTCCCCGTCCGCCGGGTCCTCGGGACCGGATCCCGCGGACGCGGACGACGTCCGGCCCCGGCCGCCGCCCACCGGCAGCAGGATCACGGCCGCGTCGTCGTCCCGGTGCCGGTGCCGCCGCTCGGCGGGCGCCGCTCCGGAGTCCGCCGAGCCCGCGACGGCGGCGGTGCCGGCCGCCGCCACCGCGGCCGAGCCCAGCAGCGCGGCGGGCAACGCGCTCTCGCCCAGACCGTCGTGGGCGCCGACGACCGCACGGTCGCCGTCGGGGTCCGCCTCCGGCGACCAGGGCAGCGTGTCGGGCGCGAGCAGGCCCGAGGCGTCGGGCCGCTCCTCCTGTGGACCGGGGGAGGCGGCGGCCGTGGCCGGCATCATGCCGGGCACGGCGGGTTCGCCCACCGCGGGGGCGGCCGGCTCCTCGGCCGCAGCGGCGGCCGCCACCGGGTCTGCCGCCGGCTGCGGTGCGATGGGCAGCCCGTCCGAGCCGATCATCACGCCCTCGGGGAAGGCCTGCGCCGCGACCACGCCCGGCAGCACGAGGCCCTCGCCGCCCGCCGCGGTACCGCCCTCGATCTCGTCGGGGACGCCGGGCTCGCCGGTCCACGGCTCGGCGTCGGGCTCGAGCAGCCCGGAGGCGTCGCTCGGGTCGGCGGTCCCCGTGCCGGCGGCGGGGCTGCCCCCGGCCATGCCCGGCATCATCGGCATACCGCCCGCGCCGAGGGTCTCGCCCTCCGCGGTGCCCAGTGCGCCGGGGAGCGCCTCGGCCTCCTCGTCGAGAGGCAGTCCCAGCCCCTCGCCGCCCGCCTGTGCCCCGCGTCCGCCGATCTCCTCGGAGGTCTCGGGGTCGCCGGTCCAGGGTTCGGCCTCGGCGTCTAGGAGGCCGCTGGCGTCGCTGGGATCGGCGGTGCCGTTGCCCTGGGGCGTGCCGCCGGCGCCCATGCCGGGCATCATCGGCATGCCGCCCGCGCCCAGTCCCGTTCCGACGCCCTCGTCGGTGCCGAGGCCGCCGGGGAACGCCTCGGCCTGTTCGTCGAGGGGCAGCCCGAGTCCGTCGCCGCCGGCTTCGGCGCCCCTGCCGCCGATCTCGTCGGCCAGGCTGGGGTCGCCGGTCCAGGGTTCGGCCTCGGCGTCGAGGAGGCCGCTGGCGTCGCTGGGATCGGCGGTGCCGTTGCCCTGGGGCGTGCCGCCGGCGCCCATGCCGGGCATCATCGGCATACCGCCCGCGCCGCCGGCGGAGAGGCCCTCCGAGGATCCGGCGAGGTTCGGCGACTCCAACGCGTCGCTCAGCGACGGCGAGTTGAGCCCGTCCGGCAGGCCCGACTCCGTACCGAGGCCGCCGGGGAACGCCTCGGGGGAGACCGCGCCGAGGCCGTCCCCCGCGCCCAGGCCGCCGGTGCCGCCGACGCCTGTGTCTCCGGGGAACCCCTCGGGAGAGGTGCCGTCGGCCCAGCTGGAAGGGTCCTCGGAGAGGTTGCTGCCCAGCGGCAGCTCGCTCCCCGTGCCGGTGTTCAGGCCGCCCGGGAAGGGGGTGGCCGCGAGGTTCGCAAGGCTGGGAACGCCGTCGAGGTTGCTGCCGCCCGGGAACGCGGTCGGGTTGAGCGCGCGGTCCAGCGCGCTGGGATCGAGGGTGTCGTTGCCCAGGCCGCCGTCTCCGAGACCGTTCAGCCCGGGCGCGTTGCCGTCGACTCCGGTGCCGCCGGTGAACGGGGCGGGGGTGGCGAGCGCCTCCATCGGGTCCAGTCCCGACAGGCCGGGTGCGTCGGTGCCCGAGGTGTTGGGGGCGGAGAACTGCTGCGGGTCCAGCGGATTGACGTTCGGCAGATTGCCGGAGTCGGGCAGATCGGGGTTGTTGACGTCCGGGACGTTGTTCGGCACATCGGGGTTGTTCGTGGGGCTGGTGACCGGCGGCGGGGTGTGCACCGAGTCGATGGTGACCTGGTACTCGCCCGCCAGGCTCTTGAGGACCGCGCGCATGTCGCTGGTCATCATCTCGACCAGCTGGGGCTTCTCATGGATCGGGATCAGACCGTTGCTCATCGGCTTGACGCCCATGCGCACGGCCTGGTTGGCGTACCAGGTGTCGATGTCGGCGATCTTGACCTGGGCGTTGTGCAGGTTGACCGAGTTGTCCGCGAGCTGCTGGGGGACGGAGTTGCCCGCCTCACCGCCGGACAGCACGTCGGACGTCGCCTTCACCTGGCGGGAGAAGGTGTTGATCATGTCGAGGAAGGCGTCCGCGGCGTCGCCCTTCCACGGGCCGTTCTCCCCGGCCAGCGCCTTCGCCTGGTCGGCGATGGCCTTGGCGATACCGGAGAGCACCACCTGCGCGTTCAGGAAGTGGCCCGCCGCGTCCATCAGGGACTGGGGGTCGGAGATGCCCTTCGCGCGCTCCTGGTTCGAGGCGGAACCGGTTCCGGCGGACATGCCGTTGATGGCCGCCATGATCTGCTTCCAGTCCCACGAGTTGTAGTCGTTGATCGAGCCCGGATCGGTTCCGGGATCGCCGAAGACACCGTCGCCGCTGTCGCTGAACCCGCCGGTGTTGTAGTCCGGGCTGCCCATGTGTTCCCCAGTCTCCTGCTCACGCCTCGGTCAGGGGCCCCCGCCGTCCCCCGGTGCCTGCCGGCACCGGGGGACGGGAGGACCGTCGGTCAATGCGCTCCGCCGCCGGACCCGCCGGCGTCGGTCACCAGGCTGGTGAAGTCACTGGTCGTGGTCTGCATGGCGTTCTGCAGATCCGTGGCCTTCATGTGCCCGGCGTCTTCCAGAGTGGTGTACTGCTGCGCCAGCGCCTTCACGCCGTCGCGCAGATCGCCCAGGCCCTGGGCGAGGTCCTGGAAGACCTTGATGTACTGCTCCTTCAGCCCGGCGTCGGCGTTCGGACCGTTGACCTTGGTCCGGATCTGGTTCGCGTGGTAGAACGCGCCGGGTTCGACCTGCACCTTCTGCAGGGCGTTGGCGGCGTCCCGCGTCGGCTGGATCAGCTTGTCGATGTTGTTGGCGAACAACAGCATCGACGGCGTGTCCACGCTGGTACCACTACCGGGGTTGCCCGAACCACCGGGCACGTTCGGCGGGGTGAAGGTCGAGGCCGGGGGCACATTGCCGTGCCCGGCCGCGATCGTCGTGCCGCCGTCGTAGTGCTGGGGCGTCGTAGTGGACGAATTGTTGTTATGAGGGCGGGTGGCCGGCATCTCGGATCACCCCCAGAGCTGAACGCCCTGGCGCTCACCGCTCGAGTAGTACTCGTTGATGGTGCCGAGCATCTGGGTGGCGGCGGCGGCCTTCTGGGTCATGTCCGCGGCGGCCGCGTCCCACTGCGCCTTCACCTGCGCGTAGGTCTGCTGGGCGTCGCTGGTCCACTCGCTCAGGTGCACCTTCGCCTGGTTGTCGAGGTCGGCGAGGGTCTGGTTGATGCGCTGGGTGATGGAGTTCATCTCGCCGACGATGTAGTCGACCTGCTCCATCTGGACGGTGTACGTGGCCATCTTCTGTCCGGCTCCTTCGTGGGGGCGGCTGGTGTGTCGGTCAGTGACGCTGTGTCAGGAGGGAAAGCCCGGCAGGCCGATGTTGCCGGAGGCCATCTGCTGCGCTACCTGCTGCGCCTGCTGCTGGGTGTTCTCGTGGGTGTTGGCGTAGACGTTGGTGTTCTGCGCCAGCTTCTCCAGCATGGTGCGCAGCGCCTGGTTCACCTTGTCGAAGTCGTTCAGCCACTCCTGCATGGCGTTGTGGTAGACGTTCGCGGCCTCGCCGCTCCAGCTCGCCCGCAGACCCTCGATCTGGCCGTCCATCTGCGCGTAGGAGCCGGTGGTTTCGTCCAGGGCGGTCTGGAAGCTGCCCTGGGCGGCGGTCATTCCCTGTAGTTCGACTGACGTCAGTGCCATGGTGTGGTCCTCTCTTGTCCTACGGCGTCGGCCGGAGCCGATGACAGCGATGTCGCTCCCAGGCAGGGAGCACATCCGCGCCGGATGGTGGGGGGTTCACCCGCCGGCCGCCGCATCGCGTCGAAGGATCGCGCGACCCGGCAGTGGCGGACGTTTCTCATGTCCGCACCAGAGACTCCGTTTGCTGATGCGGTGGTTCCGCCTGGCCCGGTGTCGGCTTCGCCACTTCCGCGGCGAAGGCGGGCGGCGCCGGGGCGGCGGGCGCCTGGACGGGCGCCGCGTCGGGCGCCGCGTCGGGCGCCGTGTCGGGCGTTGCCGGAGGCTGGGGGAGATCCGAGGCGGAGACGGTACGGGTACGGGCGGACGCCGCGAGCCGCTCCGCCAGGCGGCGCGCCTCCCAGGCGCCCCCGCGTGGCGGCGAGGCCTCGAAGGAGGCGGCCAGCACCTTGGCCGCCTCGTCGGACAACTCGAACCCGAAACCGTGGAGTTGACGCCTCACCAACGCGATGGCCTGGTCGGCGGTGTAGGGATCGAGCCGGAGGTACTCGGCGAACTCGTGCAGTATCTCGCCGCGTTCGCGGGTCAGCTCCCGCAGTCCGGCGGGCGGTCCGCACAGCGCCAGCACCGTGCCACCCGGGGTGGCGGCCAATCGGGCCAGCCCGTCGAGCACCGCCGTACGCTCGGCCTGGGGGCGGCGGCCGAAGGCGTCGTCGAGGTTCAGCACCAGCAGTCCGCCCTCCGCCTCCTCCAGGGCCGTGGCCAGCCGGTAGGCGGGCTGCTCCGGCCAGCGCGCCGGGAGGGCCGACAGCCGCACCTCGTGGACGGTGCCCGTGGTCAGCAGCCCGGCCTCCGTGAGGCACCGTCCGTACGCTCGGGCCAGCGCCCGTCGGCCGCTGCCCAGCGGGCCCTCCAGCACCACATTGGCTTGTGCCGAGATCGGCCGGCCCGGCTGCGCCTGTGCCTCCACCAGCGCCTCCAGCCGGTTGCGCAGCGCTGCCCGGGCCGTGTCCAGACCGGTCATCGCCGCCAGCTTCCGCAGCCCCGCGGACGGGCCTGCCGCCCCGGTGGCGGGGCCCGGCTGCCGCGTCGGGGCGGCGGCCTGACCGGTACGCGCAGACGGTGCTCCCACGTCGCCCTTCGCACCGGCCTGGTCGGCGGGCACCGTGATCACGTCGGCGCCGGTCAGCCGGGACAACTCGTTGTCGTCCTGGGGCGGTTCGGCGGCGAGACGGGACGCCTGCTTGCTGATCATCTCCTCGAAGACCTGCCGGGCGACCCGCCCGTTGCCGAAGGTGTCGCTCTTCGGCACGTCCTCGAAGTAGCGGTCGAGCGCGTCCAGCGCCGATTCCGACAGCTCGTAGTAGTGCTTGGCGCACAACCCCCTGACGATGGTGACCAGTTCCTCGGGGCTGTAGTTGGGGAACTCCACGGTGCGCGCGAACCGGGAGGCCATACCGGGGTTCGAGGCGAGGAACTGGTCCATCTGGGCGGAGTACCCGGCGACGATCACGACGACCTCGTCGCGGTGGTCCTCCATCAGCTTCATCAGCGTCTCGACTGCCTCCTGACCGAAGTCCGGGCCGGTGCCACGGGACTGGTTGGTCAGCGTGTACGCCTCGTCGATGAACAGCACGCCGCCGAGCGCCTTGTTGAAGACCTCGGTCGTCTTGATCGCGGTACCGCCGATGATCTGCGCCACCAGGTCGGCGCGGGCCACCTCCACGATGTGGCCCTGGCTGAGGATGCCCAGTTCCGCGAGGACCGCACCGTAGAGGCGGGCCACGGTCGTCTTGCCGGTGCCGGGCGGCCCCGCGAAGACCAGATGCCGGCTCATGGGCGGCATCGGCAGGCCCATCTCCTGGCGGCGCTGCGTCATCTTGTTGAGGTTGATCAGGCCCGTGACCTCGCGCTTGACGCTCTCCAGACCGACCAGCGCCTCCAGTTCCGCCAGCGGGCCGGTACCGGTGTGACGGGCCCCCTGCGGCTGCGGACCGCTCTCCTGGCCGCTCGCACCGCCGAGCGCGTCCGCGCTGGTGACCGTACGGCCGGACGGGGCACCGCCGGTGTCCACCCGCTCCACCGACACCCGGCCGGACTTGAGCTGGTGCACCGGCACACCGCCGTTGTCACGCACCTCGCAGTCGTGCACCCGCACCGGCTCGTCGGTGTTGCAGCGCACCCCGTCGCCGCCGTTGTCGAAGACGGCACAGTTGGTCAACTCGGCCCGCGAAGAGGCCTGTACATGGACGCCATGGCCACGTGCGCCGTTGACCCGGCAGCCCACCGCGGTGACCGCGCCGCCCCCGGTGACCCGCAGGCCGTCGCTGTCGGAGCCGGTGAACTCGCTCTCGCGCACGGTGAGTTCGGCCTCGGCGCCGACGACCGTGGTGCAGCCGGAGAAGGCCGATCCGTCCACCTCGGCACGCGCCCCCGAGGCGAGGGCGAGCCCCGTGCCGCCGCCGGAGCGCACCCGTACCGCCGACAGCGTCGCGGAAGCGCTCTCCTCCAGCTCGACGGCGACCGGTCCGCCGACGGCCAGCTCGGCCGACCGCACGGTCAGCCGGGCCTCGGGCCCCGCCGCACGCAGCGCGGCACCATTGCCGCCCTCGGTCTTCAGCCGCTCCAGCACCACCTCACCGCCCTGCGCGTGCACGGCGACCGTCCCGGCGCCCTGCACGGTCAGATCGGCGCCTTCGGCGCGTCCGTCGGCCTCCACCAGCAGGCCGGTCGGCGTACCGCTGACACGGCAGCCCTCCAGCCGGGGACGCCCGCCGGGTGCCACATGGACGCCTTCGCGCCCGGCACCGGAGATCACACAGTCGCGCAGCACCGGTGCGCTGCCGCCGCCGACGTGCACCGACTGTCCCCCCGAACCGGAGAACGAGCAGCGGGTGAGCGCCACTTCGGCCGTGCTCGTCAGATACGCGTCCAGCGCCGCGCTCCCGGTGACCTCCACCTCGGTCAGGTCGGCGCGGGCGTTCTGCTCCACGGCCAGCGCGGGCTTGCCGCAGCCGGAGATCCGGGTGGCCTCCACCACCGCCGTGGCCTGTCCGTTCACACAGACTCCGTTGCCGCGGGCCCGGTCCAACTGGCATTCACGCAGCGTCAGCCGGCCGTGCTCGGCCACCACGACCGCCGACGAACCGACCTCCTGGATACGCGAGCGCTCCACGACGTTGCCGCCGCCGGAGGCGATCACGATGCCGGCGCCCTGGGCGTTGGTGATGTGGCAGTCGCGCAGCGCGACCACGCCGTCCTGCCAGGCCAGCACGGCGGCCCACGCCTCGCCGGAGATCTGGCACCCGTCGAGCGCGGCCTGCCCGCGCCGTACGTCGAGGACCGGTGCCTCCCGGTCGGTGCCGGACAGCTTCAGACCGGTGAGCTGCACGGCCTCCGCCTCCAGCACCACGGTGCTGCCCGAGGCCGAGGAGATCTCCACCGGGCCGCCCGTGCCCTCGGCAGCCAGTGTCACCGCGCGGGTGATGTAGAGCGTCTCGTCGTACCGCCCGGGGGAGACGGTGATCAGCGCGCCGTCGGTGGCGTCCGCCAGGGCTTCGGCGATGGCGCGGTAGGCACCGGGACGGTCCGGGGACACCAGTAGCACGGGCCGGGTCACAGCTTCGCTCCCTTGTCAGACGCACTCATGTCGCCGCCGTCGCCGCGCGGACGCCGCGGCTGTGCCGCACCGATCAGGCCCGGGGGCGTGCCGAAGCGTTCCTCCGGCCGCGTGCCGCCCTGCTCGTCGTCTGTGGCCGCCGCGGAGGCGCCCGCGTCGTTGGCGCTCAACGCGCCCGCCGCACGCTCGAGACCGTCGAGGGCGATCTCGTCCAGCGGGACGCGCTGGACGTCCACCGTGCCGTCGGAGGCGATCTCCGACGGCGACAACTCCCGCATGAGGACGGGCCCTTCACCGTCCGAGGGGCGCAGCACCTTGAACGTGGTGCCGGGCAGGAACACCACCCGGTACGGCTCGGACGGGTCGATCAGGCTGGTACGGCGGGCCGTCATCGACCAGATGAGGAAGTCGGTGCCGTTCTCCGGACCGGGGTGCGGCGCGCTGTACGCGGTGCAGAACGCCCACTCGGTCGTCAGCCGGCCCTCCCGGTACCACCCGCGCTCCATGGCGGTGGCGGGGGCCCGCAACAGCGCCGCGCCACGGTAGGACGGCAGCCTGCGCAGCCCCGCCGCCACACAGCGCGCCAGGGGGACGTGCGGGCCGACCTGCGCGGACCGCACCGCGTCGTCCACCTGCCGGCTGTCGCCGGACAGGTAGAGCCGTACGGCCACCAGATCGGTGAGGGCGTCGGCCGCCTCGCTCCGACTGCCGCCGCGCAGCCCCGGGGACTCCGACATCACCCGTGAGACCGTGCCCGCGACCGCGTTGTACTGCGTGCTGAAGGTGCGCCGCACCCAGTCACGTTCCTTGCTCGTGCCGCGTTCCGGCAGCACGGCACAGGCGGAGCCCTTGGGCACCGGCTGGACCCTTACCCCCGCTCCGGCCGCCGGGGCGGCGGGCGGCACGGCGCTCCCGGGCCCGTCGGACGCGGCCGGTGCGAGGGAAGGCGTGACCGGGCCGCCGGAGCCGTCGGGCACCGGCGCGGGACCGGGACCGGCAGGCCGTGCGGGAGCGGCGGCCGGGGCGTCGGACTCCAGCCGGATCATCCGTGCCGGGGCCGGGACGGCCCGGGCCGCCGGCTTGGGTACGGCGGGCACGGGCGCTTGGGAAGCCTGAGGGGCCTGAGGGTCGGAGGGCGGCGTCCGCGGCGCTTCCGGGTCCTGCGGCACGGCGGCTGCCGGCCCGTCCGGCGCCGACGACGGAGTCTGCTGGGGCTGCCGGGCCTGCGTGTCGGGTGCGTCCGGTGCCTGCGGGACACCCGGCTCGGCGTCCGGGGCGTCCGGTGCCGTCACCTGGGTGTTCGCGGGTACGGAAGTCGGGCCGGACTCCCGGCCGGACTCCGGGGCGGGAACAGGCGGCTCCGGCCGGAGGGCAGGCGTCGGCTGCTCGCCGGAGCCGCCGGAGCCGCCGGAGCCGCCGGAGCCGCCGGAGCCGCCGGTGTCGCCGGTGTCGGTACGGTCGGGCGCGGCGGCGGGGCGCGGGGCGGTCCGCGGCGGCTCGACCGGAGCCTCCGGCTCACCTGTGGGCGCCGGCTCGGGCACGGTGGGCAGCTCGGGGTCGGCCGGCGTGACGGGACCGTTCGGGGCGGGCGCAGGCGCGGGCGGTACCGGACCCCGCGCGGGTGGGGGTACCCGGAGTGGCTCACCTGCGGGTGCCGGCTCGGAGACGGTGGTCAGGGCGGTCAGCTTGGGCAGCTTGGGGCGGGACGGCGTGACCGGACCGTTCGGGGCAGGCGCGGGCGGTACCGGACCCCGCGTGGCGTCCGGCGCCGGTGGGGGCATCGGGAGCGGATTGCCGGTGGGCGGCGGCTCGTGCGGGGCGTCCGGGCGCGGACGGGGTGCGATGCTCCCGGCCTCCGTGGCCACCGTCGCCACGCGGGCGGCCGCACCGCTCGTCTCGTCCCCGTCCGCCCCGGACCGGCCGGCGTCGGACTCCGTGCGGGGCAGGGCGACCGACGGTACGTCGGATTCGGTACGGGCGGCCTGGGGCGCCGGGGCAGGCGCGACCGCCGAGGCAGCGTCGTTCCTGCCGGCGACGCGAACGGCCGGTGACTCGTCGAGTTGGTTCAGCGCGGACGCCCGGCCGGGGGCGCCGGCCGGGACGGCGGCGCGCTCCCGTCCCTCCTGCGGCCGGCCCGTCGACGCCGGGGCCCAGGGCGCGACGTCGACCGGGCGGCGCTGCCTGGTGAGGGGCGGTGCGACCCGCTGCGGGCCGTAGGCCGCGGGGTCCTGCGGCGACCACAGATAGGCGTCGTCCGGCACACCGGCCGCCACGCCCGGCGCGTCGGCGGGCACGACCGTGAAGCCCACGCGGCGGTCCGGGTCGAGCTTCCACAGCATGTCCTCGGCGAGCGCGCGCATACGGTCTTCCGCGCCGGGGGTGCTGCGGTCGTAGAGGATGGCCGCATAGCCGGGCGCCGCCGGTATCCGCCGTACCGCGTCACTGCCCACGGGTTCGACGGACGGGCGCATCCACAGTCCGCTCTGCACGACCTCCAGCACCGCGTCGTGGGCGTACTCGTAGACGCCGGCGGAGATCTCCGGCACCTCGACGAGCGGCCGGCGCAGGCCGAAGAGGGCGGGTGGGGCAGGGGTGTCGCCAGTCCGCGGGAAGTACATCAACTCGCTGACGAACGGCCGGTGGCCGAGCGTGCCGTCCGGCCGCAGCGAGGCCACCTCGGGGGAGTCGAGACCGACGCGCGCCGAGACGGGTACGCCGGTGTACAGCACCACCTGCTGGCCGAGGGCGTCGGCGAGTTCCTGGCCCAGCGCTTCGGCGCCCTCGGGCAGCGCGACCGGCCCGAGGTGCAGAAAACGCACCCAGGAGCGCGCGGACGGCAGGACGGTGTCCCACAGCCGGGCCACGTCCGACAGCGTGACGGGAGGCCCGCCGGGGCTGCCGAGGACCACGGTGAGGATCTCGGGGTGACTCGGCAGACGGTCGACCAGCCGCTGGCCGCTCTCCGGGGAGTCGGGGAGGTACGGGCTGCGCACCCACACGCCGCTGGGGACGGGTTCGACCAGGCCATGGCCGCTGGTCGCCCAGGGACGGTCGAAGGTCGAGAACTCCCAGCGGGGCTTGGGGAAGCGCCGGGAGTCGCGTTTCGCCGGGTGGCCCGGACGGAAGCTCAGCCACCCCGCACCGTGCTCACTGGGGATGAACAGGCCGCCGCCGTCGGTCGGCAGCACCTCGCCGTCCGGGGCCAGCACCAGCCGGTCCAGCCGGTCCGCGATCCGCTGGGCGGTGCGCCGCGACTCCTGCGGCGTGGCGCGTCCGAAGACCAGGCGCAGGCTGTGACCACGGTGGGCCAGCAGGCGTGCCACCGCGTCCGCCGAGTCCTCCAGCGTGCCGAACGGCAGGTCCACCACGGCCACGGTGTGCTGGGGATCCGGCGCCAGCCCCGCGGCGAACGCGGCGGCCTGCGGGTCGGGTTCGCCCTTGGGATGGATCAGCAGCGCGTGCCCCACGACGCGGCACTGCAGACCTGTCCCTGCCGCCCGCACGGCGCCCACTCGGATACGCATCCGCTCACCCCACCCGCGCCGAGTGGCCGTTGGGTGACGGGTCCGTGCTCACCGAGGGAACAGGAGCGGTGCCCGCAGCGGGTGCGACGCCCTTCGCCGACGATCCCTTCGCCGACGATCCCTTCGCCGACGTTCCCTGCGCCCCGCCGAGACCGCTCGTGGACGACGGCGAGTCCGCCGAACTTCCGTCCTGCGCCGCCGCGTTCACGGTCAGCGCCGCCACCGTGCGGCCCAGCTCCGGCCCGCGCGGCAGCACAGCCAGCAGGGCCTCCGGCAGGGGCACCGCACTGGCGCCGCCGATGCCGAGGTCCTGCGCGGCGGCGGAGTCGCCCAGCGGATAGGCGATGCCCCGGTCGGTGACGAGGTAGGTCAGCGGATGCGTCGCCCGGGCCGCCACCTGCTGCTGGTCGACTGCGTACACCCCGTGCGACGGCGGCACCAGCACCTGCCGGCTGCCGGTCGCCGCGGCACCCCCCTCGACCGCCACGGTGGCCTTCAGCCGGATGCCCTGGGCCGTCTCGCGCAGGCACACCGCCTGCGCGGAGGTGTCGGCGGCCGGGGCATTGAGGACGTCCGGCAGAGCGTCGGTGAGGGACTGGTCGGCGGAGACACGGGCGGCGGCGATGTCGGTCGCCGACACCTCACGCGGTGCGGGCGCGCCGTGCTGCGCCGCGAGCAGCGCGGCCTCCGTGGCGCTCACCGGGGCCACGCCGTCGGCCGTCATCACGTACGAGCGCTTGGCGCCCGCCGCGGACGTGGTGAACAACTGGCCCACGGCGGCCGGCTGCCCGGCGACCTGCCCGCCGGCCTTGCCGGCCCCGTCGAGCTTCGCCGGAGCGAGGACGGCCCCGGTCGGCACGGCCGCCAGCCAGGCGGCGGGCGCGGCGATGGACCGGTCGCCGTCGAGTCCGAGCGCGATGAGCGTGGCGTTTGACGGCACCGGGTACTTGGTGCCCCGCCACAGCAGGTACCGCTTGCCGTCCGGCGCCTTCAGCAGCAGCTGACGGCCGGCGGGGAAGGCGGTGGCCCGGTCACCCGGCGCGAAGTCGACGACCCGGCCGGACGGCAGATCCGGCCGCAGGCAGTCGGTCCAGGTCGACGGCAGCAGGGCCGCCGGGGTGGGCAGGGAGTCGGGGGCGCCGCTGATCCCGACCGGGGCGCCGTGCGCCACGTCGGCCAGCGCCTTGGACTGCACGGTGCGCACGGTGCCGTGGCCGGTCAGCAGCAGGGCGGACGCGTAGTTGCGTACCGGGCGCAGCTGTCCGTCCAGGTAGAGGTAGCGGTTTCCGGTCTCCTTCTCCACGATGATGGAGCCCGGCTCCCGCCACGCCTGAGTGGTCACCGGCGACAGCTTCCCGTAGACGAGGAATCCCGCGCACAGCAGCACCACGATGCCGGCGCCGAAGAAGGTGCCGAGCGCGGCACGTTTGGTGGGGCTGTCGCCGCGGCCGGGGTCGCCGCTGACGAGGGCGGTGGCGAGGCGGCCCATGGCGAACTGGTACGCCTGCATGTGATCGCGTCGTGTCTGCACGCTCCGGCCCCCTCAGCTCGCCAGCGAGCGGAAGTAGGAGTACGCGTGCAGGGCTTGGAGCAGCAGCGGCAGCAACGCGATGGCGGTGAACGTCTCCAGCAGGTCGCCGCTGTGGCCCCACACCGGGAGCAGCCGTCCGCGCGGCAGCCGCCAGGCCGCCGTCAGCAGGGCGGCGACCGCCGCGAGCAGCACGGCCACCACGGCCACCCGGGCTCCGGTACCCGCCAGGGCGAACCGGGTCAGCAGCACCGTGATCAGTCCGATCGCTCCGGCCACCACCATCGGCACCCGCTGCGCGGTCCGGTTCAGGCCGCGCGACCGCAGCAGCACCGCACCGGCGAACACCAGCGGCAGCAGCCAGCCGATCCAGCCGGTGCCACGTGTCATGTACCAGAAGGCACCGGCGTAGACCAGCGCGGAGGACAGGCTGAGGGTGTCGAGGTAGGCGCTGGCCAGCTTGACCCGGCTCTCCACCCGTTCCTGTGGCTCCGGGTCGATGTCCTCCTGCAACTCCTCCGCGTTGTGCGGCAGTCGGGGGACGCGCAGCCGGGCCGTACGCAGGGCCAGCCGGGGCCCGAAGTGGCCCAGTACGAACATCGCGACCGCCACCACGGACACCGCCTGGGCGCCGTGCCAGTCGGCCGCCCGCATCAGCCCGATGCCCACGGCGGCGGCGAGCGCGGTCAGCAGTACGGTGCCGGGGACCACCAGCGGCAGCGGACGCAGCGCCAGCAGGCTGACGGAGAGCACCACCGCACAGGCCGCCGCGGCCAGCACCCCCGGCATCCCCGGTGCGTAGCCACCGTGCGGGCCCTGACGGACCGCCAGTCCGGCGAGTGCGCCGAACGCCAGCGAGCCGAGGCCGGCCACCAGCACGGTGCCCCGGTCGGCGCCGAGCCGGGCGGCGACCACGCAGCCGGCGGCCAGCAGTACGGCGATCACCCCGGTGCCCGCCGCGGTCGGCACCCCCGGGCCCAGCCCCAGCAGGGCGGCGGCCAGCGCGGGCAGGGCCAGCACCGCCATGGCCAGCGCGAGCCTCCGGGTCAGCTCCGGGCGCCAGCGGCCCGGCAGCGCGTCCACGGCCTGCGCCACACCGTCGGCGACGTCGTCGAAGTGCAGCGCGGGCAACGGCTCCTCGGCGGGCCGCAGATGGAGGACGTCGCCGTGGCGCAGGGACAGCGTGGCCGGGGTGCCGTCGACGTCGAGTGGCTCCTCGCCGAGCCGTTGCAGCACCCAGGGCCTACCCCGGTCGGCGGTGTCCTCGGTGACGTGGCGCACCAGCACCGGCAGCAGCGCGGAGACCGGTGTGGTGAGCGGGATCGCCAGGTCGGACCGGCCGGTGGGACCCACCACCGTCACCCGGCACACCTCCGAGGCCGGTGCGGTGACCGCATGCGGTGAGGTCATCGTGCTGCTCCTGTGGTGCGGTGGTGGGGGGCGGGCGGAAGCGGCGAGAGGCGGTGTGGGGCGGCTGGGGACCGGCGCGGTTCCGGGTGTCGGGTCACGGGGTCACCAGTCCGGTCTGTACGAGCTTGACCGACCGGCGGGTGACGAGCTGGGCCCGGCCCGAGGGGAGGGTGCGCGGCTTGGCCTCGCCGAGGAACTTGCCCTCCTCCTTGGGATACGAGAACAGCAGCGCGGGGTTGCCCAGTTCCCACAGCCGGCGCAGCACCGGGTCCATCATGGCGCGGACGGCGCCGGAGGTGCTGCGCGCGACCACCAGGTGCATGCCAATGTGGAGGCCCTGTGCGAGCAGGGGCACCAGCGGTGCCATGGGCGAGGGCGCGCCCGGGGTGCCGGAGAAGAGGTCGTAGTCGTCGAGGAGGACGAACAGCCGTGGCCCCTCCCACCAGTCGCGGCGGGCCAACTGCTCGGGGCTGATGTCCGGCCCCGGCACCCGCTTGCCGACCGAGACCGAGGCGCTGGTGGCGAGTTGGGCGAGGGCGTCGCCGTCGACGACGTAACCGACCCGGTACTCCTCGGGCACCGAGGTGAGCAGTCCCCGGCCGGGGTCCGCGACCATGATGCGGGCCTCGTCGGGGGTGTAGCGGGAGGTGATGGAACGGATCATCAGACGCAGCGCGTTGGTCTTGCCGGTCTCCCCGTCGCCGAACACCATCAGATGCGGGGTGACCGAGAAGTCGTGCCAGACCGGCTCCAGCCGCTGTTCGTCCCAGCCCAGGCAGACCCGCAGATCGCCCTCCGCCTCCGGAAGCTGGTTCACCGGAAGGCGGGTCGGCAGCAGGCGCACGCCGGGTGCGGTACGGCCGGTCCAGAAGGTGTCGATCTCCGCCACCGCCGCCTTGGTGGCGGCCGTGAGGTCGGCGGTCTCGCCGGAGCTGTCCAGCCGGGGCAGGGCGGACAGGAAGTGGTGACCGCCCGCGGTCAGACCGCGGCCCGGCTGGTGCGGGACGGTCGCGGCGGTGCGGGAGCCGACCTCCGACTCCATGGAGTCACCGAGGCGCAGTTCGAACTTGGTGCCCAGCAGGTCCCGCAGGCGAGGACGGATCTCCGACCAGCGCACGGCGGAGCCGATCACATGCAGACCGAACGACAGTCCGCGCGCGGCCATGTCGATGACACGCGGCTCCAGGTCCTCGTAGTCCTGGCGCAGGGTGCCCCAGCCGTCGACCACCAGGAACACGTCGCCGTAGGGATCGTTGATCTCGCCCGTGGCCCTGAGCGCGCGGTAGGCCGTCATCGACTCCAGGCCGCGTGAGGTGAACTCCTCCTCGCGCTTCTCCAGCAACTGCGTCAGCTCCGCCACCGTACGCAGGACGCGGTCGCGCTCCAGACGGGTGGCGACCGAGCCGACATGGGGCAGACCGGCCGTGGAGACCAGGCCGCCGCCGCCGAAGTCGAGGCAGTAGAACTGCACTTCCTCCGGGGTGTGGGTCAGCGCGAGGGACATCATCAGCGTGCGCAGCATGGTCGACTTGCCGGTCTGCGGGGCGCCGACCAGACCGATGTGACCGTCGGCGCCGGACAGGTCGGCGACCAGCAGCTCACGCAACTGCTCGAAGGGCCGGTCGACGATGGCCAGCGGCACCCGCAGCGAGCCCAGCGCCGGATAGTCCGCAGCGCTCATACCGCGCACCGGGTCGGGGACGATACCGGGCAGCAGCTGGTCGAGGCTCGGGGACTCGGTCAGCGGAGGCAGCCATACCTGGCGGGCCGGCGGGCCGCTCTCCTCCAGCCGGCCGATCAGCACCTCCAGCAGACTCTCCTCGCTCTGCTCGGCGCCCGCGGCCGGCCCGGCGGGCTCCTCGCGCTCGGCGGACCGCAGCGGCCTGAGCTCGGCGAGGTGTTCCTCGGTGCGTTCCGACAGCAGCATGCCCTGCTGCGCCAGGCCGAACACGGTGATCTCCTGGGCGGCCCTGGCCTGTTCGGCGCTCTGCTCCGCCTCGCTCACCGGCTCCGGCGCGGGGCCGGACACGTACGCGGCCTTGAAACGCACCAGGTTGGTCGTGTCCACCTTCAGATAGCCGTTGCCCGGTGCCGACGGCAGTTCATAGGCGCTGGAGACACCGATGACGCTGCGCGATTCCATCGAGGAGAAGGTACGCAGGGCGATCCGGTAGGACAGATGGCCCTCCACCTTGTGGATGCGGCTTTCGTCCAGGCGCTGGGAGGCGAGGAGCAGATGCACGCCGAGGCTGCGTCCGAGGCGGCCGATGGAGACGAAGAGGTCCACGAACTCCGGTTTGCTGGCCAGTAGTTCGGAGAACTCGTCGACGATGATCAGCAGCGACGGCAGCGGGGTGAGGTTCGCCCCGGCGCCCCGCGCCTTCTCGTAGTCGAACAGCGAGGAGTACCCGGAGTCGCGCAGCAGCTCCTGACGGCGAATCATCTCGCCGTTGATGGAGTCGCGCATCCGGTCCACGAGATGGATCTCGTCGGCGAGGTTGGTGATGACTGCCGAGGTGTGCGGCAGCCGGTCCATCCCCAGGAAGGTCGCGCCGCCCTTGAAGTCGACCAGCACCAGGTTGAGGACCTCGGAGGAGTGGGTGGCGACGAGACCCAGCACCAGCGTGCGCAGCAGTTCGCTCTTGCCGGAACCGGTCGCACCGATGAGCAGGCCGTGCGGGCCCATGCCCCCCTGCGCCGACTCCTTGATGTCCAGCTCGACGACCTCGCCGTCCTCCGTGACACCCAGCGGCACCAGCAGGCGGGCCGACTGGGCCTGCCGCGGGCGCCACTTGGCGGCCACGTCGAAGGTGCGCGGGTCGCGGATGCCCAGCAGGGCGGTCAGGTCGAAGTCCGAGTCCAGCGCCTGGTCCGTCAGGTCGACGCTGCCGCTGGTGCGCATCGGCGCCAGGGTGCGGGCCAGGGTGTCGGCCTGGGTGCGGCTGAGCGCGTCGGCCTCGGCGGTGACCGTGTCGTCACCGGAGGGGAAGGCGACACTCGTGCCGTGTGCCGTGAGCCGCAGCACCTTCGGGCCACCGGTCATCGCGCCGGTCGCGTCCAGCAGAACGACGTTGCGCAGCCCACCGTGCAGCAGCCGTGAGGTCTCCGGCAGCCGTATCCCCTGCGCCACGATCACCACGAACGGCTCGGCCACGCTGGGGGAGGCGTCCGGGTCGTGGTCGGGGCGGTCGCGGACGTCCGTGCCCAGCAGCTCCAGCAGCGTGTCGTGGTCCTCGGCCGCCAGCCGGACCGGACCCGCGTCGTCGGCTTCGCTCGGATGGGCGTTGTGCGGCAGCCACTTGAGCCAGTCCCACTCGTCCCGCGCCGACTCTCCACCCAGTACGGCGATCCGCAACTCGTCGGGGGAGTGGAACACCGCGAGCTGACCGATCATCGCGCGTAGCAGGGCGAGCGCGGGCTCCGGTTCGCCCGCGAGCTCCACGCTGGTGAAGCGGCGCAGTGCGACCGGGATCGGCAGCCGCGGCACCGTCTGATGCGCCTTGGTGAACCGCCGCAGCGAGATGGCCGTCAGCGGCTCCAGATCCTCCACCGGTTTGGTCTGCGGGGGCAGGAACTCCAACGCCGCCCGCCGGATGCCCTGTCCGATACGGACACGGGCGAAGTCCCCATGAGCGGGGCGGCGTTCCCACAACCGGGTGCCCATCGCCAGTGCCCACAGCTGTCCCGGATCGGGGTTGTCCCACAGCAGGGCGGACCGCTGCTGGGCGGCGGCCTGACGGGCCTGACGACGCTTCTGCGCCAGATAACGCAGATAGTCACGGCGTTCCGCGCGCATCCTGCGGCGGCGCTCGGAACTGGACCGGCCGATCTGGGTCAGCGTCATGCTGACCATGGCGACGCCCATCATTCCGGACATCAGGTACGTCGTCGGCCCGGCACTGCGCATGGAGAACATCAGGACCATGGCACCGGTGCCCAGCCCCATCGGCAGGTACATCAGCGCCGACCCGAAGTCGGCGCTGGCCGGCTCCCCCAGAACAGGTGGCTCGGCCAGTTCGATCTGACCCTCGGGCAACTGCGGACCCTCCGCGCGCGAGGATCGCTTGGCCACCACGGTGCTCAATATGTGACCTCTCTAGCGCGTGCATGCCCATCGATCCCCGGGCAACGCGGGATGTTTCGACAGGTGTTGATCGGTTCAACAAGTGGAGTTGGCAGCCCCCGTTGGTCTGATCCTAAGCCTACGAAATTTTTGTCAGATGAACTTACCTTGATGTTATGTATGCCTCCCGGGAAAACTTTGCTTCATTTTTTAACTCCTTGTAGCTATGGGGAGTTGGGGGACTTGGCTGAAATGCGGCGGGTGAAATCCGCCCAACTCCCCCTGAGGGCCGTTGAAGTTCCTCACTCCGTCAACGGGGCACGGCTCAGACGAGGGCGGCGGCGAGCAGGGTGAAGGCGGCGATCAGGACGGCGACGCGGACGTAGTGGTAGCGGCCCCAGCGGTCCAGCTGCTCCTTCCAGTCGGCGGGCCGGTTCTCGGGGGTCCAGGTCTTGTTCCGGTTGTTGATCGGGACGAGCAGCAGTATCGACATGACCACACTGACGATCAGCAGTCCGGCGGCGGTGACGACGAGTCCGGCGCCGTGACGGTGCCATCCGGCGATGGCCCAGATCGCGCTGAGGGCGAGCGAGCCGATGTACCAGAACGGCATCAGGGCGCCGAGCATCCGGCCACCGTGGGCGTGGCCGAGCTGGCCGCTGTCCTCGGGAAGTGCGTCCAGGATCCGGTTCATGATGAAGGCGACGGAGAACTCCACCCCCACCATCAGGCCGACGACGACGGTGGTGACGACCTCGAGTGTGTCGAGCATGACGATCCCTCCAGTTGGGCTAGCGTTGCTAGCGGATGAGGCAACACTAGTGCTGCTGTCGCTCGGATGTCTAGCAGTGCTAGGGTGAAGTCATGTCGGTACAGGAACGCAAGGAACGCGAACGTGCGGCCCGCGAACGCCTCATCGTGGCGACGGCCCGCGAACTCGCCGAGCAGCAGGGCTGGGACGCGGTCACCACCCGCCGCCTCGCCGAGCGCATCGAGTACAGCCAGCCCGTCCTCTACAGCCACTTCCGCGGCAAGCGGGAGATCATCGGCGCCGTCGCCCTGGAGGGCGCCACCGAATTGGCCGTGTTGCTACGGGCCGCGACCCGTGCCGCGGACGGCCCGCGCGCCCGGGTCGCCGCCCTGGCCCGCGCCTACCTCGACTTCGCCGCACGCAACCCGGCGGTCTACGACGCGTTGTTCCAGCTCGACGGCGGCCTGGCCTACGCACAGGAGGACACCCCGCAGCCCTTGAAGGACGCCTTCGCCGCCCTTCTGGAGAGCCTCGGCGAGGTCGCCGGCGACGGTGTCGACCCGGGGCTGTTCACCGAGGTGTTCTGGGCGTCCCTGCACGGCCTGGCGACCCTGACCCGCGCGGGCCGCCTGCTGCCCGAGTACGCCGAGCCGAGGGTGGAGCTGCTGGTGGACCGGCTCGCCGTGATCTGACGCGACGGCCCGGCGCTCCCCACTCGGTACCCGCCCCGGACGCCGGCTGTGCCGAGGCGGGCCGTTGCGGGGAGCGGAGCACGAGCAGGGTGATCTCGCCGGGGGCGAAGACGCGGAACGGCGGGCCCCGGAAGCCGGTGCCGCGGCTGGTGCAGAGGAGGGTGCGGGCGCCGTGGCGGCTGCGGCCGGCGCGGAGGGGCTGGTCGATGCGGACCAGGTGGTGGAAGGGCCAGATCTGGCCGCCGTGGGTGTGGCCGGAGAGCTGGAGGTCGACCCCGCCCGCTTCCGCCCGGTCGACGAACGTGGGCTGGTGTGCCAGAAGCAGGACGGGCAGGTCGGGGTCGGCGCCGCTCAGGGGTCCGGCGAGATGGGCGCAAGCACCTCGTCGAGCACGCCGCCGCTCTCGGCATCGACATGGAGATCAGCGCCCGCACCCCCGGAACCAGCAGATTCACTCCGATACCCAAACGCTGGGCCGTGGAACGGACCTATGGCTGGCTCATGCTCCACCGCCGCCTCGCCCGCGACTACGAGACCCTCCCCGCCCGCTCCGAAGCCATGATCCACCTCGCCATGACCGACCTCATGGCCCGCCGCCCCACCGGAGGGAACACCATCTCCTGGCGCGCCATGAGATCACCGGATCAAATCCGCATACCGGGATGAAACAACGAGAGAAAACGACCTCTTGGTCGCGAGTGAGCCAGTGGCGCCCCCGGCAGGACTCGAACCTGCGGCCAAGCGCTTAGAAGGCGCCTGCTCTATCCACTGAGCTACGGGGGCCGGCTGTGCTGGCCGTGTACGGACTGCCCTGGTGGGGGCGGGTCCGTGACGTTGCCGGGGACAAGGATAGAACTCCCCGATCCGTGTCCCTGTTGCTTCGCCTCCGTGGCTCAATGTGGAGGTTCGGTGAAGCGGTCCTGATAATCGCAGGCAGGTACGAATCGTGCATCGCTTTTGGCGCCTGGCGCACCGGGTGTTGTGCACTCGTTATGCCTGGACTGTGCCTCCGTCCCAGTCGCCCCTTGCGCCCGTTGTGTCCTGTCGGCACGCAGACATGTCTATATGCTTCAGAATTCCCCTAAAATTGGGCATTCTTCGCATGTGGTGACCTTGGACGTACGGCCTCAGCTGCTCGACACACTCTCCGCCCTGCGCGACCGTGTCGCTGCCGCACGCTTCCCGCTGCCCCTGGCGGGGGCTCCACGCGCGCGTGCCAACCGCGACGAACTCCTCGCCCAGCTCGACGACTATCTGGTGCCCCGCCTCAGAGAGCCCGAAGCGCCTCTGCTGGCCGTCGTGGGCGGCTCCACGGGCGCCGGCAAGTCGACCCTCGTCAACTCACTCGTGGGCCGCCGGGTCAGCGAGGCCGGCGTGCTGCGGCCGACCACCCGCACGCCGGTCCTGGTCTGCCATCCCGAGGACCATCACTGGTTCAGCGGCATGCGCGTGCTGCCCGACCTCACCCGCGAGTGGGTACCACGTCAGGAGCCCTGCGACGACCCCTTCCTTCCCGGAGAGAACCCCGCGCGCATGCTGCGCGTCGAGACCGCGGACAGCATCCCGCGCGGCCTCGCCCTGCTCGACGCCCCCGACATCGACTCCCTGGTCGTCGACAACCGGGTCCTCGCGGCGGAGCTCATCTGCGCCGCCGACATCTGGGTGATGGTGACCACGGCCGCCCGCTACGCCGACGCCATCCCCTGGCACCTGCTGCGCACCGCAAAGGAGTACGACGCCACCCTGGTGACCGTCCTGGACCGGGTCCCGCACACGGTCGTCTCCGAGGTCTCCCGGCAGTACGGCGCCCTCCTCACCAAGGCCGGACTCGGCGACGTACCCCGGTTCACCGTGCCCGAGCTGCCCGAGTCGGCCTGGGGCGGCGGGCTGCTCCCGGCCACCGCGGTCGCCCCGCTGCGCGCCTGGCTCCTCCACCAGGCCCAGGACCCCGGCGCCCGCAGCCACACCCTGGCCCGCACCGCGCACGGCCTCCTCGACTCCCTCAAGGCCCGCATGCCCGAGCTGGCCGCTGCCGCCGCCGCCCAGTACGCCGCCGCGCTGCGCCTGACCTCCGCCGTCGACACGGCGTACGACAGCGAGCACGCGCGCGTGCGCGGACGCCTGCAGAGCGGCGCCGTCCTGGCCGGGGACGCCCTCAAGCGCTGGCGCGCCTACCCCCTGGACTGCACCGCCGGTGAACTCCTGGACGCCCTGGTGGAGAGCCTGGCCGCGCTGCTGCTGTGCGCCGTCACCGCCGCCGACGAACGCGTCGACGACGCCTGGCGCCGCGAACCGGCCTCCGCCGCTCCCGGCCTCGGCGACCGCGACCCCTCCCCGGAGAGCGCCGAGCACCGCATCGGCCTCGCCGTCCGGCGCTGGCGGCGCGAGCTGGAGGAGTACGCCGAGGACGAGGTGCGCGAGCTCGACCGCAGCGTCGCCCCGGACCCCGAGGCCGTCGCCGCCCTGGTGGCCACCGCGCTGCTCGGCGGACGGCGCACCAGGGTGGCGGGGGAGCGGCTGGCCGAGCGCATCGGCGCCCACGGCGCGCTGCGGCTGCGCGACCGGGCGGGACGGCTGCTCACCGAGCACGTCGACCGGGTCCTGTACGCCGAACGCGAGCGCCGCATCGCCCCCCTGGACGCACTCGACGTGCACCCCGAACCCCAGGCCGAACTCATCGCCGCCCTGTCCGTCCTGCAGAAGGAGAGGTGACCGGTGACCGCCGTCACTGACCACGACCACACGGATCGCATGGACCACATGGATCACACCAGTGACTACACCGGTGACTACGCCGGCGACTTCGGGACCGGCCTGACCGCGGCGGACTCCGCACCGGACACCGGCCGGAAGCGCCGGGACGGGGCCGAGACGGAGCCCAGGGCGTCCGCAGCGTCCACAGCGTCGAAAACGTCCGGAGCGTCCGGAGCGTCCGGCGAGCCCCGGGTGCCCAGGGAGGCGAAGGAGGCCGCGGACACGCGCAGGGCCACCGGGAGTCCCCAGGCTTCCGAAGCCGCCGGAACCGCGCAGGCCGTCGAGGAGGCCGGGGCCGTCGAGGGGGCGCCCGCCTCCGCCGCCGGAACGGAGAACGTCCCGCACGCGCGCGTGCGGGAGCGACGGGACCCGGCCGCCGACACCCCTGCTGCCGCTGCCGCTGCCGCTGCCGCTGCCGCTGCCGAGGCCGAAGCCGCCGCTGCCGACGACGATCCGGCCTCGGCCGACGACGTCTGGGACGACGGCCTCATCGCCCGCCGCGTCACCGAGACCGCGAAAGCCGCCGTTCCCGTCCTGGAGACCCGCGGCCCCGGCGCCCCGCCCCCCGCCCCGCTCGCCTACGACGGCCCGCTGCGCTCCCGCCTCGACGCCCTGCGCGAGCTCGTCGGCCTCTCCCGCACCCGCCTCGACAGCGCCACCCTCGCCGAGGCCGGCCGGGTCCTGGACGAGGCGGCCAGCCGGCGCCGGCTCTCCGGCCAGCACACCGTCGTCGCCCTCGCCGGCGCCACCGGCAGCGGCAAGTCCCAGCTGTTCAACGCGCTCGCCGGGGTCGCCATCTCGGAGACCGGAGTACGCCGGCCCACCACCGCCGCGCCCATCGCGTGCAGTTGGAGCGACGGCAGCGCGGCCCTGATCGACCGGCTCGGCATCCCGGGCCGGCTGCGCCGCCGCCCCGTGCACAACCCGGAGGCGGACGCGCAGCTGCGCGGCCTGATCCTGATCGACCTGCCCGACCACGACTCGGCCGCCGTTCAGCACCGCGAACAGGTCGACCGGATCCTGAAACTGGTCGACGCGGTGATCTGGGTCGTCGACCCCGAGAAGTACGCCGACGCGGTCCTCCACGAACGCTATCTGCGGCCCATGGCGGGCCACGCCGAGGTCATGTTCATCGTCCTCAACCAGACCGACCGGCTGCCCGGCGAGGCCACCGACCAGGTCCTGGACGACCTGCGCCGACTGCTCGACGACGACGGCATCGCGCTCGGCGAGTACGGCGACCCGGGCGCGACCGTGCTCGCGCTGTCCGCCCTCACCGGCGACGGCGTCGGCGAACTGCGCGAAGTGCTCGGCCAGTTCGTGTCCGAGCGGGGCGCCGCGGCCCGCCGTGTCGCCGCCGACGTGGACGCCGCCGCGGCCCGGCTGCGGCCCGTCTACGCCACCGGGCGGCGCGCCGGACTCAGCGAGGAGGCGCGCGACGAGTTCGCGGCGCGGCTCGCGGACGCGGTCGGCGCCACCGCCGCCGGCGAGGCCGCCGAACGGGCCTGGCGGCGCAATGCCAACCGGGCCTGCGGCACACCCTGGCTGCGACTGCTGCGCTGGTACCAGAAGCGCGGCGAGCCGCCGACCGGCCGCCTGCAGAAGGCCCAGCCGGAGGAGGAGGCCGCGGCGCGGCAGCGCGTCGAGCAGGCGGTGCGCACGGTCTCCGAGCGTGCCTCGGCCGGGCTGCCTGCGCCCTGGGCGCAGGCGGTGCGCGAGGCGGCGGTACGCGGCTCGCAGGGCCTTCCCGAGGCGCTCGACGAGCTGGCCGCACGGGCCGGGCTGCCGCCGGGGCGGCCACCGCGGCCGGGCTGGTGGCCGGTGGCGGTGCTCGCCCAGGCCGCCATGACGCTCCTTCAGGTGCTCGGCGGGCTGTGGCTGGTGGGGCAGATCGCCGGGGTGATGGCGCCCAACCTGGGCGTTCCGGTGCTGCTGATGGTCGCCGGGATCGCCGGCGGACCGCTGGTCGAGTGGGGCTGCCGGATCGCCGCCCGCGGACCGGCCCGCCGGTACGGCCTGGAGGCGGAACGCCGGCTCCGGGAGGCGGCGGCCGGCTGCGGCCGGGCCCGCGTACTGGACCCGGTGGCCGCGGAGCTGTTGCGCTACCAGGAGGTGCGGGAGCAGTACGGGCGGGTGACGGGGGCGAGCGCCGGGGTGCGCTGACGGAGCGGCGCGGGGCGGGGGAGGCTCCGCCCGGGGGAGGCAGGCTCCGCCCGGGGGACGCGGCTCACTCTGCGGGGTGGCGGAGTTCTCCACAGGGCGACGGCGGTCCACAGCGCCCGGCGGTCCCGGGCCGACGGCGGCAGTCTGGTTCCGCGGCGATCACGACGCACAGGGATGAACCGGGGCCCGAACGGACGCCCACGGGCTCACACGAGCCCCTTGGTGCCCGCAAGCCCCATGGGGCCCACGGAGCACGCACGGATCCGCTCCGCGCACACGGGCGCGCACGCATCCCCGGCACGCGGTCGCCGCGGTGGAGACAGCCGTACGGGACGGACCCGTACGCGGATCCGCCCGGCCCCGGCGGCCGGGCGAGGGAGGGGTTCGTGATGAACGAGACGATGGTCTGCGCGGTGGGCAACGTGGCGACGCAGCCGGTCTTCCGCGAGCTGGCGGCGGGAGCGTCGGCGCGCTTCCGGCTGGCGGTGACCGCGCGTTACTGGGACCGCGAGAAGAACGCCTGGACCGACGGCCACACCAACTTCTTCACGGTCTGGGCCAACCGGCAGCTCGCCACCAACGCGGCTACCTCGCTGGCGGTCGGCGACCCGGTCGTCGTGCAGGGACGCCTGAAGGTGCGCACCGAGACCCGGGAGGGCCAGCAGTGGACCTCCGCCGACATCGACGCGGTGGCGATCGGCCACGACCTCGCCCGCGGCACGACCGCCTTCCGGCGCACCGGCAAGCCGGACGCGCCGACATCGGCAACGGCACCGCCACCACCGCGCCCGGAACCGCACTGGGAGACACCGGCGGAGTCCTCCGACCCGCCCGCGCAGGCACTGCCGGAGCCGGTGGCGGTGGCCTGACACGACGCCGGCCGACCTCACGGCCCGCTCCGGCCGACGGCCCGCCACGGCCGACCGGCCCGCCGTGGAAGGCCTCTGACGACACGGCGGCCTCTGGCGGCGGAGCGGCATTGACGGCACGACGGCCTTTGACGGCGGAGCGGCGTTCGACGGCACGACGGCCCGTTGACGGCACGACGGCGTTGGCGAAGCGAAGGCCGTTGACGAAGCGAAGGCCGTCGTCGACCAGAGTGCCGTGCACGGCCTTTGACGGCTCGTCGGCGCACGCGCTCCCCGGCGCAGGCCCCACCACCGCTGCTGCCGAAGCGACTTGCCGACGACCTCGCTCGCCGGCGCTCCCGCGATAACGATTGCGGATCGGATCGCTCATCGGACCATCTCACCGGGAAAGGCCGGTCCGGCTGATCCATAGGATGCCGGGCATGGCCCCTGGGGCCGCTGATTCTGCTGGTGGGACCATCCCCCCCGTCCAACGGGTCCTGCTCGAAGGGGAGTTCTGTGCTCGCTGCGTTCTCTGGTTCCTCGGCGCCCCGCGCGTCCACCAGGCCCTACGGCACCGCCGTGGCCGCGAGAGGCACGGCCCGCCTCGCCGCCGCGACCCTGGTGTCCGGGCTGGTGGCCGTCGTCGCGCTGACCTGCGCCGGCCGGGCCGCGGCCGACGACGGGACCGCCGCGAGCCAGAGCGGGGCGACGGCGACCATGAGCGGGCTGAAGACCTACGGCGAAGCCGTCGTCCACGGCGGCAGCGGCGACGAGCAGGTGGCCGCCGGTCTGTTCGAGATGTCCGTGGACGGCGGCGGGACGCTCCAGACGTACTGCGTCGATCTCCACAACCCCGCCCAGCGGGACGCCAAGTACCACGAGACGGCGTGGAGCGGCACCTCGCTCGGTGCCAACCGGAACGCCGGCAACATCCGCTGGATCCTGCAGAACTCCTACCCGCAGGTCAACGATCTCGCCGCGCTGGCCCGCAAGGCCGGCGCCGGCAGCCTCACCGAGCAGGACGCGGCGGCCGGCACCCAGGTGGCGATCTGGCGCTACTCGGACGGCGCGGACGTCGACGCCGTCGACCCGCAGGCCGAGAAGCTGGCCGACTACCTGGAGAAGAGCGCCCGCGGGCAGAACGAGCCGCCGGCCTCGCTGACCTTCTCCCCGGCGGCCGTCTCCGGCCGTCCGGGCGGCCTGCTCGGCCCGGTGACGGTGCACACCAACGCGCGCACGGTCACCGTGATCCCGCCGTCGGACGCGGCCCTGACCGGTGTACGGATCACCGACAAGGCCGGCAAGCCGGTCACCACCGCCCAGGACGGCAGCCGTCTCTACTTCAAGGTCCCCGACGACGCCGCGGACGGCTCCGCCGAACTGACCGTCCAGGCGTCGACGACGGTCCCCGTCGGCCGTGCCTTCACCTCCGACAGCCGCAGCCAGACGCAGATCCTGGCCGGCTCCAGCGAGTCGACGGTCGCCGCCACCGCGAACGCGACGTGGGCGGAGCAGGGCGCGATACCGGCGCTGTCGGCCGAGAAGGACTGCGTCCGCGGCAGCGTGGACATCACCGCGGCCAACACCGGGGACAAGCCGTTCACCTTCGAGCTGGTGAGCACCGAGTACACCATCCCGGCCGGCACCTCGCGGACGGTGACCGTCCCGCTCCAGGAGGACCAGGCCTACGACTTCACGATCACCGGCGCGAACGGTCTCGAGCGCCGCTTCACCGGTGTCCTCGACTGCAAGACCCAGGGCAACGCCGGCCTGACCGCCCAGACCCTCAGCGAGCCCAGCCCGGCCTCGGTCGGCGGCACCGGGACCGGCGTCAACCTCGCCGCGACCGGCGGCGGCTCCGCGAGCGGTGCGATCGCGGGGGTGGCCATCGGCCTGGTGGTTATCGGCGGCGCCGTCCTGGTGATCCTGCGCGGGCGTGAGAACCAGCGGACGGACTGAGCCCGGGAGGGGCACCATGACGTCATGACCAACTCTCCCGCACCAGGCGCACCCGGCAGGCCGTGGTCATCCTCGGACTCCATCCTGTCCCTGTGGTCGCACGACTCGGTGCTGTCGATCGGCTCGGTGGGCTCCGTGCTCTCCATCGGCTCGGTGGGTTCGGCCCTCTCCGTCGGCTCGATCGGCAGCGCCCTCTCGGCGGGCTCGATCGGCTCGGCGCTGTCCCTCGTCTCGGCCGGCTCCTGGCTGAGCACGGGCTCGGTGCTCTCGGCCAACTCCCGCTGGTCCACCCTGTCCTGGCGCTCCACCCGCGCCTTCCGCTCGACCGGCCCCGGGGAAGCGGTGGGGGTGCTGGCGACGGTGGGAACCTTGGCCGCGACCGCCCTCCTCCTCCACAAAGCCCTGCACAAGCCCGCCACCTAGGGCGTGAACCGGGGCCGCCGGCACCCGGATCCCCGACTGGCCGGCCCCCAGCAGTGGGGACCGGCCGGGACTCCAGCCGCACCAGCGCTTCGCCTGATAAGTACTCGCCCGCGCCACCTCCGGTGCCCCAGAATTCCCTCGTGGCAGACACGGAACCCACCGAAGGAACGGGACCCGCCGAAGAAGAGGAGAAGGCCGGGCTGCTGGGCTGGTGCTTGGTGGCCAACGTGGCGCGGGAGACCCTGCACGGCGAGGGCGGCCTCGACCTCCAGCACGGCATGAAGCACTTCGCCGCGGGCGCCCTGCTGTGGATCCCGCCCGTCCCCTGGGACCCCGGCCACTGCCGCTGGCCTGCCGTGGGACGGCACCGCGGCAACAGCCGCCGGTACGTCAGCATGGTCGTACGCGCCGAAGACCTGGAGAACTTCCGGGTCAAGGGTGTCTACAGCGAGGCCCTCGTCCGCAGGCTCAACGGGCGCCGGCACGACCCGGCCGCCCCGCGGACCCTGCAGAACCCGTGGTCCCGCGAGGACGCCCAGAACTGGGCGGACAGGTGGAACCAGCCCCGGGAAGCCCTCCGCATCGACGGCCGCTCGTACCCGTGGATGACCGTCACCAACCCTCCGCCGGCCGAACTGTGCGTGGACGGCGAAACGCTGCACCTCGCCCACTACGGCACCAGGGGAGCCCACTACAGCCGCACCCCACCTCCGGTGGAACGAACGCCTGGGCCCTGAACGGGTCCTGGCGGTTCACGCGGTGGCGACGGCCGTCGCGGCGTGTACGACCGTCAGCAGCGCGGCACCCGCGATCTGCTCGCGGTCCCGCGGTCGGCGACCCGCAGCGACGACCCGGTCGAACGGATCGGTCAGGCCGCGGAGATCCTGGGCCGGGCGGTGCTGCGCAGGCAGGGCACCGTACGGGTGGTCGTCGCCTCGACGATCGCGAAGCCCTCGGCCGCCAAGGAGCGCCCCGCCCACCGTTTCGGGTTCATCAGGCACGCCCTGGCCCCCTGGGCCGACAGGTGTGACCCCGCGGCCCATGCGGACGTGGAACGACTGGTCCACGGCCTCGCCCTCGTGATCAGCGCCGAGTCCCTGTTCGCCCTCATCGACCTCTGCGACCTGCCCCCCGACGACGCGATCACCACCCTGGCGGCCACCGCACGACACATGACCGCGGCAGCGGTCGCGGCCATCCCCACCGTCCCCGCCGCCGACTGAACCCCCTCGCGTCTCACGCCGGGGTGACGTCCGTACCGCCGTCGGCCAGGACGTCCAGGACCTCGGCGAACGCCGCCGGCCGGTCGCGGTGGGGGCGTCCGCAGGCCCGATCGCGGACAGGATCGAGCCAGGCCCGGCGGCGGTGGGCGCCGAGGTCCGCCCAGGCAGGTGACCCGTTCCCCCGCACACCGGCCATCATGCCCAGGTCGGCCACCTGCGGCGAAGTCGTTCTCCTGTGCGGCGCTTTTCACCCGAACGGCCCAACAGTGCGTGCCACCCGCATGGGTGAAGATCAAGCTGACTAGTGCCCCAAGACGAGGCAATCCGTGAAAGGGGAACCACATGCGCATCCGACGAATCCTCGCCGCCGTCATCGCGACGGCGGCCCTCACCGGAGTCGGCCTCACCGGCGCCGCCAGCGCCACCGCTGCCACTGCACAGGGCCCGTCCTATGTCACCCCGTCCCAGTGCAGGCAGGGCGGCGGAACGCCCGCGATCAACGAGCCGGGCAACCTGTGCAAGGGCGGTATGTACGACGGGGAGCAGGTCGACTGAACCCCGCAGAGCGCCCCGCCGCCACCCGCGGCGGGGCGCTCCCGCCTGAGCGCGGCGTCTGCGGGACGCCGTCCACATCGGGCACTCCAGGGGCGGCGGCGAGGTCGGAGTCATCGACAACTGGTGGCGGCAGGCCATGGACTCATGCGACAGTCCCATTCGAGCCACCAAGCGGTTTAAACCCGTATAGAGTCCCCCTGCACTTGTTCGATTTCAAAAGGGGGGGTCCCTTTGCGTACTCGTCTTGCCACCTCAGCCATAGCCGTCGCCGTGGCCGGCGTCTTCTTCAGCGCACCGACCGCCTTCGCGGCGACGCTGCCGTCCACCAACACCGCCCATCACTGTGTCTCCCACACCACGGGCCTGTGCGGCTGGACGCACCACCAGAAGCCCAAGGACAAGTACGAGACCGCGAAGTGCAAGGACGCCACGCTGTCCTACTCACGGCACTCGCAGGGCACGTGCTCCCACCACCATGGCGTCCACTACTGGTTCAAGTAGACCGCCGGACAAGCGCCGCACGCACCCGAGTGGCCCCGTGCCCGCAGCTTCCCAAGCTGAGAGCTGCAGCCGGATGTCTGACGAACGGTCGTTGACCTGCTGTCCAGTGCGTTACTGATCTCCCGAAGGTGCCCCCCGGGTAGAGCAAAGGCGTTGCTGGGGTTTCGGTACGAGTGCCCGCCGTCGTTGACCCGGACCCCGTTTGCCAGCCTCCAGCGAGCAGGAGCCCATTGGCCCTGGTTCTCCAGGAGCATGCTTGCCACGTCGGCCGGCTCCTCGATCAGGGTGAGAGCGGCGAGAGCGGTGGTGAGGGTGACGGCCGCGTCGTCGGGAAGTCGCGCATCGCCGAGTGTCGGGAAGAGCAGCAAGAGACGGGCGTCGGGATCGTCAACGCCCTCGGTGGCCGGCTGTCGGGCAGCGGACAGCAACTCCGGCCAGGCCATTCCAGGCCCCATGAAGTGACCGTCATCCACGGCGAGGGTTTCCGCCGCGGACCACGCCGGGTGATGTATCAGGTAGTCCACCCCGCGGTCGCCCTCGATGTTGCGGTAAACGACGTGGATGGTGTGCCCCGAGGACAGAGGCACGCTGAACACCGGCCACTCACGCTCGGAAGACAGCACGCGATACAGCTCCATGGCCGCGTCCCAGTCGGCCCCGAACGCAGCTCGCTGCGCGTCCTCACCGCGCAAGGAGCTGCCGAGGTGCACGGGCCAGAACAACGGATTGTCCAGGTAGGCACTGCCGTGGACCAGAGGGCCATCTTCGTATCCGGGGATCTTCAGCACGCGAGGATGATGGCACGAGGGACAGACACCACCCCGGGGTGCGAGGTTCGGCCGCCCCGTCTCAGTTTCCGTCTCATTCACCACCGTTCGCTGACGTTCAGCCGAGATCAGAACGCCGCTCCCGCCCCGGGCCAGCCGCCCATGAACGCAGGTGAACGCCCCTGCACGCATCCCAACACCCCACCACCACAGTTGGAAAGCGTGTTGGTCTTCACGACAACGCCGGCCCACGACACCGCCAGTCGCGACAGCTAGGTTGAGGGCGTGGACGAGGAAGCGATCACCATCAAGCTCACGCGCGATCAAGCGTTCGTGCTGTCGGACTGGCTCTACCAAGTCATGTTCCAGTCCGACGACCTTGAAGGGATCGTGCACGACCGAGCCGTCTGGTCGCCGATCTACGCGATCTCCGGAACGCTGGACAAGACCCTGAGCGAGATCTTCATGCCCGACTACGGCCCACGCCTCGAAGCGGCCAAGGAGCGTCTCCACGCCGATCTGTACGGGGGAGCAGACGAGCCGACGACGCCAGGCCAGGACACGACCGACGCACCACAAGCGCACCAGATGGAGCGGGGAACAGCGGGGAACCACGGTGAAAGCGACCGAGGGCAATGAGACCCGGTGCCAGGTGAAAGACCAGTTCAGCGGCCCTACCAGCCGCAAATGCCCCCAGCTTCCCAAGCTGAGAGCGCGATGCAGCCTACTTATCCGCCAGTGACCAGAGTGATGTCTCCGACTTCCAAGACCTCCGGGAGATCGGGGAACTCGGCCGAAGCAAGCATGCGCGTCAGGGCGTGCTCGATCTGGAGAGCCGCCAGGTCGGGCATGTCGTCCCATGCTCCGAGGTCGGTGACATGAGCGAACAGTCGTTTGGCCGGCAGCCAGCGGAAGCTCACGATGACCAGTCGGCCAGATGCGCCGACATCCAGTACCTCGACCTGGTCCCAGGGTGACGGCGGTTGGTATGGCGGCGCATCGCTGTTGAGAGGAGCGTAGGCGTGCCATCCGGGCTGATCATCTGTGTTCTCAGGTGAAGGTTGGAGCCCTACGACCTCACCGCCGGCACCCTCGTCGTCCTCCCCGAGGGCGGCCCGCACGCCGGGACAGGCGTCGTCGACCGCATGGCCGCCATCGGTATCACGGTCAGCCACGCCGTGGAGCAGCCCGAGCCCCGGCAGGCGACCGCCGAGGAGGCATCGCTCCTCGGTGTTCAGAAAGCCGCTCTCGTCACCCCTATCCGGCGGACGTACTACAGCGATCAAGGGCGGCCCGTGGAGACGGCGGACATCGTGGTGCCCGTGGCTCACTGCGAAATCGTGTACGAGATCCCGATCAACCGTCAGCCGGCGCCCTCGGCGTCGAGCCAAGCGGAGAGCGCGGAGAAGTCGGCGTCCACGAGCCCTTTGGCCGGGTCGACGCGATGAAGCAGCGACGCCCCGGGGTGTTGTGCAGAGACCCAGAGACGGTCCAGGGCGCTGATTTCGTCGTCGACCCAGACGAACGGCCGGCCGTCGGCCCACTCGACCAAAGGACGGGTCTTCCAGTGCAGGCCACGGGGCTCATCGTCGCCCCCGGAGTCCGGCCACTCCACCACGAGGAGTTTCGGCAGCCCGAGGCGTGGCGCGACCGCCTCGTTCGCATCCTCCATCCAAGTCGTGGCCCACACGAGAGGGCATCCCAGGGCCAGGAGGCGCGGTCCGATTTCGGGATCAAGCCGATCGAGCAGCGGGTTCCCCTGATCGAGAGACACTGAGGAGTCGGAAACAGCGGCTTTCAGCGGACCACCCGATGAACCGAACGGGATCAGCGGACCGTCGACGTCGAGGAAGAGGATGGGCCGGTCCGCTGCGCTTGTCACAGCGGCACGATAGCTCCGGAGCGGTGGGAGGACTTTGCTTCCCGGGCCGTCCCCGGGCCGTCCCCGGGCCGCCCCTGGGCCGTCTGAGGCTCCCCGAGGCCTCTCGACGGCGACCGACAGTGACCGGCGAGTGACCGTCGCCGCCGGCGAACCCCCAGGTCACAGCCCCCGGACCAAACGGGTTAACACCCGAGGCTGGACGTCAGGCAAGATGGGGTGTATCTGCCCACTGCCAGATTTCAAGCTGCCGGACGGTTTCTCTTGGCTGAGTTCATTTACACCATGCGCAAGACGCGCAAGGCGCACGGCGACAAGGTGATTCTCGATGACGTCACCCTGAACTTCCTGCCCGGGGCCAAGATCGGCGTCGTCGGTCCGAACGGTGCCGGCAAGTCGACCGTGCTGAAGATCATGGCGGGGATCGAGCAGCCGTCCAACGGCGACGCCTTCATCTCGCCCGGGTACAGCGTCGGCATCCTCATGCAGGAGCCCGAGCTCAACGAGGAGAAGACCGTCCTGGAGAACGTCCAGGAGGGTGTCGCCGAGATCAAGGGCAAGCTCGACCGGTTCAACGAGATCGCCGAGCTCATGGCGACCGACTACTCCGACGCCCTGCTCGACGAGATGGGCAAGCTGCAGGAGGAGCTGGACCACGCAGGCGCCTGGGACCTCGACGCCCAGCTGGAGCAGGCCATGGACGCCCTCGGCTGCCCGCCCGGCGACTGGCCCGTCACCACCCTCTCCGGTGGTGAGAAGCGGCGCGTGGCGCTCTGCAAGCTGCTGCTCGAAGCCCCCGACCTGCTGCTGCTCGACGAGCCCACCAACCACCTCGACGCCGAGTCGGTGAACTGGCTGGAGCAGCACCTCGCCAAGTACGCGGGGACCGTCGTGGCCATCACCCACGACCGGTACTTCCTCGACAACGTGGCGCAGTGGATCCTGGAGCTCGACCGCGGCCGCGCCTACCCCTATGAGGGCAACTACTCCACCTACCTGGAGACCAAGGCCACCCGCCTCAAGGTCGAGGGCCAGAAGGACGCCAAGCGGCAGAAGCGGCTCAAGGAAGAGCTGGAATGGGTGCGGTCGAACGCCAAGGGGCGCCAGGCCAAGTCCAAGGCCCGTCTCGCGCGGTACGAGGAGATGGCCGCCGAGGCCGACAAGATGCGGAAGCTGGACTTCGAGGAGATCCAGATCCCGCCGGGCCCGCGTCTCGGCAACGTCGTCGTCGAGGTCGACAAGCTGAACAAGGCCTTCGGAGAGAAGGTCCTCGTCGACGGGCTCAGCTTCACGCTGCCGCGGAACGGGATCGTGGGCGTCATCGGCCCGAACGGCGCCGGCAAGACCACCCTGTTCAAGATGATCCAGGGGCTCGAGACGCCGGACTCCGGTGACATCAAGGTCGGCGAGACCGTCAAGATCTCGTACGTCGACCAGGGCCGCGCCAACATCGATCCCAAGAAGACCCTGTGGGAGGTCGTCTCCGACGGGCTCGACTACATCAACGTCGGCCAGGTCGAGATGCCGAGCCGGGCGTACGTGTCCGCGTTCGGGTTCAAGGGCCCGGACCAGCAGAAGCCGGCAGGCGTCCTCTCCGGCGGTGAGCGCAACCGCCTCAACCTCGCGCTCACCCTCAAGCAGGGCGGCAACCTGCTGCTCCTCGACGAGCCGACCAACGACCTCGACGTGGAGACCCTCTCCAGCCTGGAGAACGCGCTGCTGGAGTTCCCCGGCTGCGCCGTCGTCGTCTCCCACGACCGGTGGTTCCTCGACCGGGTCGCCACCCACATCCTCGCCTACGAGGGCGACTCCAAGTGGTTCTGGTTCGAGGGCAACTTCGAGTCGTACGAGAAGAACAAGATCGAGCGGCTGGGACCGGACGCCGCGCGTCCGCACCGCGCCACCTACAAGAAGCTGACCCGGGGCTGATCGGTCTTGCGCCACATCTATCGCTGCCCCCTGCGCTGGTCCGACATGGACGCGTACGGCCACGTCAACAACGCGGTCTTCGTCCGCTACCTGGAGGAGGCCAGGATCGACTGGCTGTTCCGCCCGGACAAGGAGTTCAAGCAGGGGTCGGTGGTGGCGCGCCACGAGATCGACTACAAGCGGCAGCTCGTGCACCGGCACCACCCGGTCGACATCGAGCTGTGGGTCACCGAGATCAGGGCCGCGTCCTTCACCGTCACCTACGAGGTGAAGGACGACGACCAGATCTACGTGCGGGCCTCCACGGTGGTCGTGCCGTTCGACTTCGAGGCGGGCCGGCCGCGCCGGCTCACCTCCGAGGAGCGGGACTTCCTGGCGGAGTACCGCGACGACGACAAGGAGGAGGCCGTCGCCGCATGACGGTGCTCCACCTCGCTGACGACGGGGAGGCGGCGGACCTCGCGGCCTTCCTCTCCCGGCTGCTGCACTACGACCGCTCGGCCGCGGTGCGCCTCCAGGCGGCCGGGACCGCGCTCGCCGTCTTCGGGCGGCCACCGTCCTTCGAGGTGCTGGCGATCCGCGCGGTACGGCTCGCCAAGCCCTACGAGGACGGCCTGGACGTCACCCTCGACGTCACCGTGTCGGCGGGGGAGCTGCTGGAGTCGGTGGACGAGCGGGCCGCCACGGCCGCCGTGCCGAAGGCCGTGACCGGGCCGCCGTGGGCCGGGGTGCTGCCCCCGCGCGCCGGCTGGCAGGCCGAGCCGGGGCTGCCCGCGCCGGCCGCCCTGCGCGCCTTGGTCGCCGCCGCGGTCGGCGAATTCCGGTCCCGTACCGAGGAGTTGGCCCCGGACGGCCGGACCCGGGCCGAACTCGACCGGATCGGGCGGGACATCTGGTCCCGGACGGTCGGCGGCACCCCGCTGCCGGTCCGGGCCGTGCACGCGGCGCAGTCCCTGGGCTTCCTGCGCCCGGTCGCGCCCGCTGCGGCCGGCGCGACCGACGAGGCCGTGCTGCTCTCCGCGGGGCCGTGGCTGCGCCTGCGGACGCCGTTCGGGTCGATCGCCGTACGCCGGGCGGGACTCGGGACGCTGGGCGTCAGCGTCCGCTGAGCGCCGACGGCGGTCAGTCGGGGGTGTTGACCATCGAGGCGGCCGCGTAGGTGAGGTAGTTCCACAGCTGCTCGCGGTGCTCCGCGGAGAGGCCCAGCTCGTCCACGGCCACCCGCATGTGCCGCAGCCAGGCGTCGTGCGCCGCCCGGTCCACGGTGAACGGCGCGTGCCGCATCCGCAGCCGGGGGTGGCCGCGGTTGTCGCTGTACGTCGTGGGACCGCCCCAGTACTGGATCAGGAACAGGGTGAGCCGCTCCTCGGCCGGTCCCAGGTCCTCCTCCGGGTACATCGGCCGCAGCAGCTCGTCCTCGGCGACGCCCTCGTAGAAACGGTGGACCAGCCGGCGGAAGGTCTCCTCCCCGCCGACCTGCTCGTAGAAGGTCTTCTCCTGAAGCGTGCCGCGCCGAATCTCTCTCACCCGTACATGGTCTCAGACAGGGCGGCCCAGGACTCAAGGCCTAGGACCACGGAAGGACGGGGCCCCGCGCCCCTCGCGGGGCGCCGCGGGCTCAGCCCCGCCGGACCGTGATCGTCGTCCAGGCCCCGACGTGCACCCGGTCCCCGTCCTGCAGCGGTACCGGGACGAACGGCTGGATCGGCTCCTCGCCGCCGTTGACCGTGGTGCCGTTGGTCGAGTTCTGGTCGACGATCGCCCAGCCGCCGTCCGGCTGCTGGACCAGGACCGCGTGCTGGTGCGAGACGCCCGGGTCCTCCGGGGGCACCGACAGGTCGATGTCGGGGGTGTCGCCGGTGGAGTGCCGGCGGCGGCCGATGGTGACCTGGTTGCCGGTGAGCGTGCGCTGCTGTTCCGGGGAGTACGCGGGCAGGTTGAGGCCGGCCGCCTCCGGGCCCGAGCGCTGCATCATCGCCATGAAGTAGTCGCGGTCCGGGCCGATCGTCGCCGTCCACGTCGCCGGGCCCTGGGGGGCCTGCGGGAAGGCGGGACCGGGCGGGGCCTGGGTGGCGCCGGGCTGCGGGTAGCCGTAGCCGCCCTGGCGGGCGGGCGCGCCGGGGCCCCCGGCCTGCCCCGGAGGGGAGATCACCCAGTCGTCGTCACCGCCGCCGAAGGACGGGCCGCCGGCCGGCGGCCTGGTCTCCTGCGGGAAGCCGGGCGGCGCGGGCGGGGCCGACTGCTGGAAGGCCCCGGGAGCGCCACCGCTGGTCGCGCCGGGACCCCCGGGCGGCGGGACGGGCGGCCGGGACGGGTCCTGGCCGAAGGGACCGGCGGCGGGGCCGCCGGACGGCTCGCGGGTGTAGGGGCCGGACGCCTGTCCGGCGCCGGGCGGCCCGCCGAACGCGGACGCGCCGCCGGCGTTCTGGCCCGGGGCGCCGCCGAAGGGCGGGGGACCCGACTGGCCACGGTCGCCGCCGAACGCCGGGGGGCCGGACTGCTGGCCTCGGTCGCCGCCGCCGAACGCGGGGGGCCCGGACTGCTGGCCACGGTCGCCGCCTCCGAAGGGCGGGGGACCGGACTGCCGACCGCCGTCGCCACCCCCGAACGCCGGGGGACCCGACTGCCGGCCGCCGTCGCCGCCGAAGGGCGGGGGACCGGACTGCTGACCCCGGTCACCGCCACCGAACCCCTGCGGATCGGGCTGGCCGGGACGGCCCCGGTCGGCGCCGTAGCCGGGCTGGCCGCCGCGCTCGCCGGCGAACGGTGTCGGGCCCGAGGGCTCGCTGCCGAAGGACGGGATCGGCTCGGCCGGGCGGTTCACCTGCGAGGGGCGCGAGCCCTGGTACTCGTAGGAGTCGCCGCCGCCGAACGACGGCGGGGCCGGCGGCCGGAAGGAGGGCGCGGCGGGGCCGCCGCCGGCCGGCGGGCGCGGGGCGGCCGGGGTGTACGAGGTGGCCGTGTTCGTCAGGAAGTTCCAGCGGCACTCCTCGCAGAACGGCGCACCGCCCTCACGGGGCGTACGGCACTGCGGGCACAGCTCCGGCTCGGCGGCGTTCGGCACGGCCGACAGATGGCGGCCACCGCCCATCGGGCCGCCTGCCGGGGCACCGGGCGCGGGCGGCGGGAAACCGTAGCCGCCGGCGGTCGGCGGGGGCGGCGGAGGTACGGCACCGGCCATGCGGTGACCGCACACCTCGCACCAGTCGTCGGAACCCGACTGGTGTCCGTTCGGGCAGGTCGGCATGGCGGGCTTCCCTCTCTGTCAGGTTCGTCCTGAGCCTGTCTGGGTGTCCTGCGTGGAAACGTTCAGGTCACTTCTTTACACGAACAGTCTTTGTGGACCGTGTCTCGAGAGTCATCTCGTCGGCCTCCTCGACCTTCGCCTTCAGTCGCACAGTACCGGTCGTGGCATCGACCACGTCCACCACCTTCGCAAGCAGTTTCGCAGTATCCGCGTTCCCCGAAGCGCTTGCCAACTGAACGGCCCGACCCAGTTTGGCCGTTGCCCCATCCATATCGCCCGCTTTGCGGAGGTCCAGACCCTGTTGGATGGCCTGGGCCAGTTCGGCCTGACCTGTGTAGTGGGCGACCTGGGGGTTGATGGAGGTCGAGGCGGCCATGTCGTCCGTCCAGACCGCCCTGATCAGACCCTGCGCGCCGAGGTTCTGGACGCTGCCGTCGGGCTGCGGGACGACCAGCGAGACGCGCGCGGCGAGCATCTCCTGGCCGAGTCCGGCCGCGGGGACCTCCACGCAGACGTGGTAGTCGCGGGACTCGTCGCCCCAGGAACCGGTCGGATAGTCCCCGGCGCGGGGCCCCGCCTCGGTGCGCCGGTCGGTCAACGCCTCGACGGTGGGCGCCACTTGCTTGACGAACTTGATGGTCGTGCCGACCGGCGTCCACAGCCGCAGCGCGACGTCCGCGACCTCCTTGCCCATCGCCGTCTCCATCATCTGCGTGAAGTCGGCGGCCAGCCCCGCGGGGTCGGCGACTATGTCGGCGGTGCCGAGGAGCGCGGAGGCGATCCCTGTGACTTCTTTCACTTCCCAGTCGGTACCGACCCCGCGCGCGTCACAGGTGAACCGTCCGGCGCAGGAGTCCAGGGCGGCCTTCAGGTCCTCCGGCGACTCGTGCTCGTTGCGGCCGTCGGTGAGCAGGATGCCGTGCCGGATGGTGACGTCCGCGGAGGACAGGAGACGGTCGGCGAGCCGGAGCCAGGTGCCGATCGCCGTGCCGCCGCCCGCGCCGAGTCTGCGCAGCGCCTGCTTGGCCTGCTCCCGGGTGGTGCGGTCGGCCACCGCGAGCCGGCCGCCGCCCGGGTAGATCTCCTTGGCGACGTGCGTGCCGCCGATCACCGCGAAGTGGGTGCCGTCGCGCAGGGTGTCGACGGCGGCCGCCGTGGCGTCGCGGGCGTTGCGCATCTTGGTGGGCGGGTAGTCCATCGAGCCCGAGCAGTCGACCATGATCGCGACTCCGGCCGACGGCCCCTGCCCGGGGGCGTACGACGCCCCGGCCGCGGTCCCGACGGTGCCGCCGCCGGTCGCCGTCACCGTGACGATCGCGTTGACCTCGCGGCCGCCGTCGGGCAGGTACTCGTTCTGGTACACGTCCACCGAGAACTGCGGCACGCTCGACTTCGAGAAATTGGCCATGACTGCTCTGCTCCCCCTCCAGCCCACCCGTGGTGGGTACTGACGGTGCGGCGGACCGGTCCCCTCCGGTCCGCCGGTGCTTCCCCGTACGCCTTGGCGCGTACGCCTCGTCCCCGTAGGCCTCGTCGCCGTACGTCTGTCTACCGTTTGCGGCCGTTTTGCGGTGGCCTCAGGCGGATCCTGCCCCCTGCGGCGGTTCCGGGAACGGCAGCAGCGCCACTGTTACGTTGTCGTGGCCCCCGCCGTCCAGGGCGTGGCCGACCAGCACCCGGGCCGCGTGCAGCGGCCGTACGGCCGCGTCGGCGGGCACGACCTCGGACATCTCCTCGGCCGTCTCGGCGTAGTTCCACAGGCCGTCGGTGCAGACCACCACCACACCGGGCCGGTCCGGTTTGAAGGAGGCGGTGTGCGGCTCCAGTTCGTAGGCGTCCGCGCCGAGCCAGCCGGTGATCGCGTGGGCGCGCTCGTCGGCGTACGCCTGGGCCTCGCTCATCAGGCCCGCGGCGACCATCTGGGCGGCCCAGGAGTCGTCCTCGGTGAGCCGGGCCGCCGGCGCGCTCCGGTCGACCGGCACCCAGTAGACGCGGCTGTCGCCGACCCAGCCGACCACCAGCAGCCCCGAGGCCACCACTGAGCCGACGAGCGTGCACGCCGGTGCGTTCTGGTGCGGGGCGTGCTCACGCGCCGAGGAGGGTTCCTCCGCGAGGGCGTTGACGGCCAGGGAGGCGGCGACGATCGCGTCGTGCATCGCCTGCTGCGGGTGGCTGCCCTGCGCCAGCGCGGCCAGCAGCGACTCGATCGCGGCACGGGAGGCGGCCATGGAGGCCTCGTCGGGACGGGTCGCCGAGGAGACGCCGTCGCAGACGACCGCCACCGAGGCCGGGGTGCCGTCGGGCAGCGCGGTGTGGCCGACGGCGAACGCGTCCTCGTTGCGGTGGTGGCGCAGCCCGCGGTCGCTGACGGCGGCCACCGGGCCCGCCTCCTGCTCCATGTGGTCGCGTTCCCGGGGCTGGGCGTGCCCGCAGTTCTCGCAGTAGCCGTCGTCGTCGACCCGGCCCGCGCGGCAGGCCACGCACACCTTCGGCAGCTCGGTCGTCTCACCGGCCTCGCCGGCCCCACCGGCCTCGTCGGTCCCGGCCGTCTCGGCGGTCTCCGCGGCGGAGGCGGCCACCCGCGGGTCCGGCGCCTGGAGCGGGTAGTCGTCGGGCTCCGGCGGCCGGTCGAACCGCACCCCGGAGGCCGGCGGCACCGGCGAACCGTGCGCGGGCGAACCGTGCGGCGGCGGGGAGGCCGGCGAGCCGTGCGGCGGGGTCGACCCCGGCAGCGGCTTGCCGCCCGAGTCGGTGCCGGGCAGGTCGGTCGGCAGATGCGGGGCAGGGGGCGTGCCGGAGCCCTCCGGCTCGGGCGGTGGCCATTCCACACCGGAGGGTCCCACGCCGGCGGCGCCCATGGTGAGGGTCGGGTGGTCCGGCGGCGCGGCGGGCACGGCCGACAGGTCGTACCCGCACGCACCGCAGAACAGGTCACCCGATTCGAGCGGCTCCGCGCAGCTCGGGCACTTCGCCGGTGCGGCCTGCTGGGGCATCTGCGACATCAACTACACCCACGTCCGGGGGCGGTAACGGTTGGCCCGTTCCACCAGGTCGATCCTCTCCTCACCGCCGGTCGCCAGTCTGGCCAGCGTGCGGTACGAGCGTTCCAGGCCGAAGCGGAGGCCCCGCTCGTCCAGACCGCTGCCCAGCAGCACCCGGCCGCCGGCGGCGGGCTGGGAGTCCTGGCCCTCGGAGAGTATCCAGTCCAGCGCGCAGCCGAGGACTTCCGCCGACAACTGCTCGCGCCGGGCCGGATCCAGACCGTACGCGTCCAGCGCCTCGATCTGCGCGGCGGCGGCCGTCAGGTCGTCCAGGAACGGCGTGTCGTCGGCCGCCGCCGTCCGGTGCCGCAGCCGCGCCCGTACGGCCGCCACCCGGGCCGCCGTGTAGTGGATCGAGGCCTCCGGCACCGACTCCAGCGTCCGTACCGCGCCCCGCCGGTCCCCGGCCGCCAGCTGCACCCGGCCCAGCCCGAACGCGGAGCTGACGAAGCCCGGGTCGGTCACCCACACCAGCCGGTAGTACTCGGCCGCGTTGTCCAGCTGGCCGAGCACCTCCGCGCACAGGCCGAGCGCCAGCTTGGGCGCGCTCTCGCCCGGGAAGGCGTCGTAGATCGCGTCGAAGGAGAGCGCCGCGCCCTCGTGGTCGCCGGTGACCAGGGCGGCCACGCCCCGGTACCAGACCACCCGCCAGTCGTCGGGCCGCTCCTCCTCCAGCTCGGCGAGGCCCGCCAGCGCGGCCTCGACGTCGCCGTTCTCCAGCCGGGCGCGGACCTGCCGCAACCGGGTCTCGACGGTCTGGACCGGCGCCGCGGCCAGCGCGCCGAGCAGGCCGGCCTCGCCCACCAGCGAGGTGGACAGGCCCGCCAGGAACCCGGCGTTCGGGTCGCTCTGGTCGACCAGCGGGACCGGCAGCGCGAGCGCGGCCGCCGGGACGGCGATGGGCCTGACCAGGGCCGGGTCGGCCGGGGGCGCTCCCGGCGGGTCCAGCGCCAGGGTTCTCGACGCCACCGGCCGCGCCCCCAGCCGGGACACGTCCCCGTCCAGCTTCGGGAACAGCTCGGTGTCCGTGACCTTCACCTCGGGTCCGAACAGCGTGGACAGCGCGGGCCGGGCCGTGCCGGTCTGCACCGACACGACCTCGCGCAGCACACCGGTCAGCTGCTCGGCCATCTCCTGGGCGGAGGCGAACCGGCGGGCCGGGTCCGGGTCGGTGGCCCGGACCAGCAGCCGGTAGAACGACTCGTACTGCCGGAACACCTCGATGGTGTCCGGGTCGGGCAGCGAGTCCACGAAGACCGTCGTGTAGCCCTGGAAGTCGAAGGTGAGGACGGCGAGGGTGCGGCCCACCGTGTACAGGTCGGAGGCGACCGACGGGCCGACCTCGGCGACCTCCGGGGCCTGGTAGCCGACCGTGCCGTAGATGGCCGACTCCTCGTCGTCCATCCGGCGCACCGCGCCCATGTCGATCAGCTTGAGCTGGTCCTCGGTCTGGATGGCGTTGTCGACCTTGAAGTCGCAGTAGAGCAGGTTGCGGCTGTGCAGGTGGCCGAGGGCCTCCAGGGCCTCGATGCCGTAGGCACAGGCCTGCTCCACCGGCAGCGGGTCCCGGCGGCCCTCCGGCGTACGGCGGGCGTTGGCGATCTCCTTCAGGGACTTGCCGCCGACGTACTCCATGACGATGTAGCCGTCGAGGGAGCCGGTGCGCTTGTCGAGATGCTCGACGAAGTTGTAGATCCGCACGATGTTGGCGTGCTCGATCTCCGCGAGGAACCGCCGTTCGGAGATCGCGGCCGCCATCGCGTCCTGGTCGCCGGTGTCCAGCAGGCCCTTGAGGACCACCCAGCGGTCGGAGACGGCCCGGTCCACCGCGAGGTAGATCCAGCCCAGGCCGCCGTGTGCGAGACAGCCCATGACCTCGTACTGGCCGTGCACCACGTCGCCGCCCTTGAGCTTGGGCACGAACGAGTACGGGTTGCCGCACTTGGTGCAGAACCCCTCGGTCCGGCCCGGCCGCTCGCCGCGGGCCCGGCCCACCGGCGCCCCGCAGTCCGACCGCGAGCAGAACCGCTTCCGCTCCGGCACCTCGGGGTTCTCCAGGACCATCTCGCGCGGGTCCGGCTTCGGCACCCGCTCCACCGTGACCAGGCCCGCGCCCAGCCGGCTGCGCCCGGACGCGCCCGTCGACGAACCGGAGCTGCGCACCGACACCGAACGGCCCGTCGACGTGCCGGACACCGACCGCGACAGCCGCCCCGAGACCGACCGCCGTGACTTCGACGACTGCGACGACGTACGCGAACTGCCGCGGCTGCCGGACCCCGAACGCCCGCTGCCCGTCGAGCCCTTGCCGCCGGCCGTGATCCCGGTGGGCGGCGATTCCAGCGTCCCCTCCGCCGACACGACCGGGGCCAGCCCGCACGTGTCGCAGTACAGCTCACCGCCGCCCACGTCCTCGTACGACCCCTCGCAGCCCGGCCGCTGGCACGACTCTCCCGCCTGACTCACGGCTTACTCCCCCCTCCGGTCCTCGGGCCCGCTCTGCCGCGGGACCCGGGGCGCCCCCAGCGCCTCGGCCACCGACTGCTGGTAGCGCAGCACCGCCTGCTCCGCGACCCGCAGGTCGCAGGGCGCGCTCCACAGCATCCGCCGGGCCGCGTCGTACCGCTCGACCAGAAACGGGTCCTCCGCCAGCCCGTGCCGGGCCACCTTCGCCTTGTACGCGTCCAGCCGGCCGCGCAGCTCCGCGCGGACCGCCAGCGGCGCGGTGACCGCCGTCAACGACTCACGGGCGCGCAGCAGTTCGTCCTCCGCCTTCTGCTCCAGCGACTCCAGCAGCGGCGACAGGCGGTGCCACTGGCCCCCCCTGCGGTACTCGGCGGCCGTCGCCAGCTGCTCCTGCAGCGCGGTCGGCGGGCCGCTGACCACCGGCACCTCGGTCGCCGCGATCTTCGCCAGCACCTCGACCCGCGCCGTGCGCGCCTCGGCGAGGGTGCGGTCCGCGCGGGACAGCACGTCCCGCAGCTTGATCAGCCGGGCCTCGGCGTCCTGCCGTACCGTCAGCACGGCCTCGATCTCCCGCCGGACCTCCTCCAGCGCCCGCGCCTCCCGGTCGTACACCGCGGTGTCGGGACGACCGCCGCCGGGCGCCGAACTCCCAGGCGTCGGCACCCAGAACGCCAGCGGATCGGAGACCACCTCCTCGCGGAGCCTGGTCAGGGTGCGGGTGATGCGCTCCAGGTCGTCGCCCGCCGGGTGCTCGCCGGGGCGCACGCCGACCGAGTGCGCCAGCTTGCGGGTGCGCTGCAGCTCCGCGGCGAGTAAATCGATCCGCGCGGGCAGCGCCGACCACACCGCGTCGGCGGTGACGACCATGTCCAGCGAGGTCGCGTACAGCTCGTTCATCCGCTCGACCAGGGCCGCCAGCGAGAACCGCTCGCTGAGCCGGCCGGCCGCCGACAGCAGGGTCGGCGCGTTCGCCGTCGCCGTCGCGCTGCCCGCCACCGTCACCGACTCGCCGCGCAGCAGCTCGGTCAGCTCCACCAGGTCCTCACGGCTGGACCAGCGGCGCCGGGACCTGATCTCCCGGGCGGCCCGCAACGCGTCCGTGTAGGCGTCGAAATAGGCCCACAGCAGGGTGATCGAGGCCTCGGCGGCCGTCCAGCGCTCCCGGGTCGTCCCGGTCAGCTCGGCGCCTTCGAGGAGTCTGCGGCCCGCGTGGTCCTGCAGGGCGAGCAGCGAGGTCTCGATCGCCTCGTGCTCCGCGCCGAGCCGCGCCAGCGCACGGTCCACCTCGTCCCGGTCCATCACCGGCCCGGCGGGGTCCGTGACGCCCATCGATCACCTCTCGCTCTCTAGTCGGTGCTGGGCCGGCGGATGCGGGTCAGCTCGTGCGCAGGTACTGCGCGGCGGGCGGCTTCGACGCCGACGAGTCCGCTCCCAGTGTCGCCGAGAGCCACTTGTCGTACGAGGCCTGCCAGCCGTCGGACCGGTACTCCACCAGGATCTGGTTGACCCGGCGCACCAGATCGGTCGCGTCCTTCTTCATCGCCACCCCGTAGTACTCGGTCGTGAAGGCGGCGCCCTTGAGCTCGACCGTCGGGTCCTGGGCGGCCTGGCTGGCGGCCAGCGCGCCGTCGGTGACCACCGCGTCGACCTCGCCGAGCTGCAGCCGTACCAGGCAGTCGAGTTGGTTGGGGACGGTGGTGGAGATGTCCGCCGAGGCGACCAGCCTCCCGGCCTTCCGGTCGGCGTCCAGCTTCGCGTACGCCGTCGAACCGGCCGCCGTGCAGATCCTCTTGTGCGCCAGCGTGCCGTTGTACCCCGTGATCGACGACGACTTGGGGGCGAGGACCTGCTGCCCGGTCTTGAAGTACGGCGCGGAGAACGCGACGTCCTTCAGCCGGTCGCAGTTGATGGTCATCGTGCGCACCACCATGTCGACGCGTCCGTCCTGGATCGCCGGTATCCGCTGGCTCGTCGGTATCGCCTTGAACTGCACCGCGTCCGGGTCGCCGAGGATGTCCTGGGCGATCCGGTGCACCAGGTCGATGTCGAAGCCCTCCAGCTCCGCGTCCGAGGTGTTCGGGTTGCGGTAGCCCCAGCGGTAGCTGTTCTGGTCGACGCCGACGACCAGCTTCCGCTTGGCGCCGGTCCGCGCCTTGATGGCCGCTATGGTCGGGCCGTCCGCACCCGACGGCGACCAGGTCTCGTTCTGCGCCTGGGAGTCGACGCAGTCGTCGGCCCTGGCCGGGCTGCCGGTGGCCAGCCCCGGCCCGCCGAGCCCCGCGCCCCGCCCGCCCGCACCGCCGGACTGCGTGAGCGGCAGCAGCAGGACGAACGCCAGCGCCAGGACGCAGCCGACCGCCATCGCGCCCACCCCGCCCCAGCCGCGCAGGGAGACCCTCATCCGCCGCACGAACATCGCCACGCCCCCTCTCACCGGTACTCCGACAGCCTGCGTCCGATGCCGAAGAGCGCGCCGGCCGCCGCCGCGACTCCCAGCATGGCGGCACCGATCGGCAGCCCGGCCATGGCGTCCCGGCCCTGGGTGGCCTGCTCCTTGAACCGGGCCTCTTCATGGGCAAGGGCGGTCTTCAGGTTCGTGTCGACGCCGTCGAAGCACTCGGCGGTCGCGTCCTTCGTGCCGATCACCTTGTCCAGCGCCGCCTGGTAGTCGCCGTTCTCGTCCTCGGTGCGGGCGTCGGCGTGCCGCTCCTTCCACACCTTCATGCCGCCCTCGGCCGCCGCCACCGGCTTGCTGCCCGCCGTGTCGTCCGCGAGCGCCGCCGCCTCGGTGAGGCCCTTGCCGAGCGCGGTCATGTCCTTGTCGAAGTCGTAGTAGTACGCGTCGTACGTCCGGCCGCCGACGGTGACCGTCTCGGCGCCGCGCGCCACCAGGCTCAGGTTCTCGTTGCCCCGCGCCTTCAGGGACGCGATCCGCGCGTCGTGCAGCACGGTCAGCGAGCGGACGCCGTGGTCGTAGGAGTCGTCCAGGCCGACCCGGGCCACGGTGTGGCCGACGACCAGCCACAGCAGCGTGACGACGGTGGCCGCCGAGGCCGCGACCAGGCCGTGGTTCAGCAGGCGGTTCGTACGGCGGTAGTGGCGCAGCTGGGCCCAGCCGAGCGCGGCGAGCGCGAGGAGCCCGAGGACGATCGCCGCCCACGGGTAGGGCGTCGCGTCCGCGTAGTCGGAGGCGAGGCGCGCGTTCTCCTTCGTGTAGAGATCCTCGGCGGCCGGGAGCATCTCCTGCTCCATCTTCTCGTTCGCGTACCGCAGGTAGGCGCCGCCGACCGGGTAACCCTGCCGGTTGTACACCCGGGCCCGCTCCACCAGCCCCTTGTACTCCGGCAGCAGCGTGTTCAGCTTCGCCACGGCCGCCTCCGAGGGCGAACCGGGCTCGGAGTTGGCGGCGGCGGTGACCAGCTTGGCGGCGGCGGTGGTGATGTCGTTCTCGTACCGGGCACGGGAGGCGGCCGTCTCCTGACCGCCCGCCAGGAAGCCGCTGGAGGCGGTGGTGTTGGCGTCCGCCAGCGAACGGTAGATGTCGGCGGCGCCCGAACTGAGCGGCTGGCTGCGGTGCAGCACGTCGTCGGCGGCGGCCGCGCGGTCGGTCATCTGCCAGGCGGTGACGGCGCCGAACGCGACGATCAGCGCGGCCAGGACGGCGCCGATGAGGCGGAGCCGGCCGGGCTCGGTGGTGGCGGCGGCACGGAGCCGGTCGGCGCCCTCGGCGAACGCGGTGCGGCGGGGCGGCGTGGGGGAGCCGGCCCGCTGCGCGGGCACGCCCGGCGGTGCCGCGCTCTTCGTCGGCGGGTGTGTCACGTGACCTCCCCCATGGTCATCCGGTCGCCGCCCAGTATCGCCGCCCGGACTGACATTCGGCACCGGCCTTCACTGGATCTTGATCGGATCGCAGCGGAACCCCTGCCCATGAATACGCCGGGGGCATCGGTTCGGTTCCGGAGGGGTGGTGACGGTGCGTTTCCGGGGCGCGAGCCGGTAGGGGCTGGTAGCGCCCCATCCCGGCTCACCCCTCGAAGTACGCCCGCAGCCTCCCCTGCACATCGGCTCCCGCCCCCACCGCGTCCAGCCCCAGCAGCGCAGCGCCCAGCACCGGTCGTGCCGTCACCACCCTCGGTACCGCCTTCGGCGCCCGCGCCGCCAGCAACTCGCGCACTCCGTCGTCCAGTTGTGGATGGCCGCCGGCCAGCACCCCACCGCCCAGCAACACCGGCGTCTCCTCGTCCAGCAGATCGAGGCGGGTCAGCGCGACCATCGCCATGGCCACCACCTCCTGCGCCAGCCGGTCCACGACCGACCGGGCGACCGGGTCGCCGTCGGCCGCCGTCGCGAACAGCACCGGCGTCAGCTCGTGCCGCCGGACCGGCTCGACCTCCTCCCGGTGCAGCGCCTCGATGAGCGCGAGCATGCTGCCGTACCCGAAGTACTCCGGAAGGGCGCGCGCCAAGGCCGTGTCCGCGCCGCGGCCGTCCTCCGCGCGTGCCGCGTGCCACAGGGCCTCCTCCGCCAGTCCCCAGCCGCCGCCCCAGTCACCGGAGATGCGGCCCAGGGCGGGGAAGCGGGCGGTACGGCCGTCGGGGCGCATGCCGACGCAGTTGATGCCGGCGCCGCACACGACGGCGACCCCGCGCGGCTCGGTGACGCCGGACCTGAGGATCGCGAAGGTGTCGTTGCGGACCGCCACCGTCGCCCCCCACGCGCGCGTGGCCAGCGCGGCGGCCAGCTGCTCCTCCTCGAAGGGGAAGTCGGCGTTGGCCAGGCACGCCGAGACGTGGGCGGCCGAGGTGACCCCGGCGGCGCCGTACGCCTCGGCGACCGCCGTGGCCACCTCGTCCACGGCCTGCTCCACGCCCACCACCGGCGGCCGGAAGCCGCCGGCCCGGGCCGTGGCGAGGACCTCGCCGTCCGCCGCCACCACCGCGACGTCGGTCTTGCTGTTGCCCGCGTCGATGGCGAGGACACTTGCGGTCAGGCCCACGCGAGGTGCTCCCGGTTGTGCGCGATCAGTCGGTCGGTCAGGGCGTCGGCGTACTCGTACTGGCCGATCAGGGGATGGGACAGCAGGGCCCGGAAGACGCGGTCCCGGCCGCCGCGCAGGGCCGCCTCCAGGGCCAGCTCCTCGTAGGCCGTCACGTTCGCGACGAGCCCGGCGAACAGCGGGTCGACGTCCCCGACGGGCAACGGCCGCGGACCCGCCGGGCCCACCGCCGCCTGGACCTCGATCACCGCGTCGTCGGGGAGGAAGGGCAGCGTGCCGCCGTTGTAGGTGTTCACCACCTGGTAGGGGTTGCCGGAGCCGCCGAGCAGGGCCGCTGCCAGGTCGACCGCCGCCTCCGAGTAGTAGGCGCCGCCCCGCCTGGCGAGCAGCTCCGGCTTCTCGTCCAGGGCCGGGTCGCCGTACATCTCCAGCAACTGCTTCTCCATGGCGGCCACTTCCTCCGCCCTGGACGGCCTGGTGCGCAGCTCCCGCACCACCTCGTCGTGCGCGTAGTAGTAGCGCAGGTAGTAGGAGGGGATGACGCCGCCGAGGCGGTCGAGGAGCGCGGGGGACAGCTTCAGGTCGGCGGCGATGGTGTCGCCGTGCTCCGCGAGCAGTTTGGGCAGGACGTTCTCGCCCTCGGGGCCGCCGAGACGGACCGCCGTCTCCCAGGTGAGGTGGTTGAGGCCGAGGTGGTCCAGGTGGATCTCGGACGGCGTGACGCCGAGCAGGTGCGCGAACTTGCGCTGGAAGCCGATCGCCACATTGCACAGGCCGACCGCCTTGTGGCCGGCCTGGAGCAGGGCGCGGGTCACGATCCCCACCGGGTTGGTGAAGTCGATGATCCAGGCGTTCGGGTTGGCGCGGCGGACGCGTTCGGCGATGTCCAGGACGACGGGGACCGTGCGCAGCGCCTTGGCGAGGCCGCCGGCGCCGGTGGTCTCCTGGCCGATGCAGCCGCACTCCAGCGGCCAGGTCTCGTCCTGCTGCCTGGCCGCCTGGCCGCCGACGCGCAGCTGGAGCAGCACCGCGTCGGCGCCCTCGACGCCCGCGTCCAGGTCGGAGGTGGTGACGATGCGGCCGTCGTGGCCCTGCCTGGCGAAGATCCGGCGGGCCAGTCCGCCGACCAGTTCCAGGCGTTCGGCGGCCGGGTCCACGAGGACCAGTTCCTCGATGGGCAGGGTGTCCCGCAGGCGGGCGAATCCGTCGATGAGTTCGGGGGTGTAGGTCGAGCCTCCGCCGACCACGGTGAGTTTCATAAAAGGGTTAACCCTTCACTCCGGTGAGCGTGACGCCCTCGACGAACGCCTTCTGGGCGAAGAAGAAGACGAGGATCACGGGGGCCATGACCAGCACGGTCGCGGCCATGGTCAGGTTCCAGTCGGTGTGGTGCATGCCCTTGAACGACTCCAGGCCGTAGGACAGGGTCCAGGCGCCCGGGTTCTCCGAGGCGTAGATCTGGGGGCCGAAGTAGTCGTTCCAGGCGTAGAAGAACTGGAAGAGGGCGACGGCGGCGATGCCCGGTCTCGCCATCGGGACCACCACCCTGAGCAGCGTCCTGAGGTCACCGCAGCCGTCCACCTTCGCCGCGTCCAGGTACTCGTTCGGGATCGTCATCAGGAACTGGCGCAGCAGGAAGATGGAGAACGCGTCGCCGAACGCCATCGGCACGATCAGCGGCCACAGGGTGCCGGAGAGGTCCAGCTGCTTCGCCCAGAAGAGGTACATCGGGATGATGACGACCTGCGGCGGCAGCATCATCATCGAGATCACCAGCATCAGGGACAGGTTGCGGCCGCGGAAGCGGAACTTGGCGAGCGCGTACGCCACCGGGAGCGAGGACACGACGGTCAGCACGGTGCCGAGGCCCGCGTAGATCAGGGTGTTCTTCCACCAGATCAAAAAGCCCGGGGTGTCGAACACCTTCCGGTAGTTGCCCCACTCCCAGGTGTGCGGGATCAGGTCCCGGCTCAGCGCCTGGCTGTCGCTCATCAGCGAGGTCAGGAACACGAACACGAAGGGCAGGGTGAAGAACAGGGCGGCGGCGACGCCGAGCGAGTGGACCGCCACCCAGTTCAGCACCTCCTTGCGGCGTGCGGTGCGTTCGGCGTCCGACACCGGCGCCTTCTTCAGCTCCGCCGGCCGGTCCAGCACTTGGGTCATCGTCAGTCACCTGCCTGGATGAGACCGCCCCGGCGCCGCATCAGGAACGCGGTGAACACCATGGACAGGGCGAAGAGCACGAGGGCGACGACACACGCGGAGCCGTAGTCGAAGCGCTGGAAGCCGAGGTTGTAGACCAGTTGGGGAAGAGTGAGCGTCGACTTCTCGGGATAGCCGGGCTCGAACTGGGTGCCCGCGCCCTGGATCACGCCCGAGGCGACCTTTCCGGCGATGAGCGGCTGCGTGTAGTACTGCATCGTCTGGATGACCCCGGTGACGACCGCGAACATCACGATCGGCGAGATGTTCGGGAGCGTGACGTACCGGAAGCGCTGCCAGGCGGAGGCGCCGTCCAGCTCCGCCGCCTCGTACTGCTCCGTCGGCACGTCGAGCAGCGCGGCCATGAAGATGACCATCAGGTCGCCCACGCCCCACAGGGCCAGCAGGGTCAGGGCCGGCTTGGACCAGGTCGGGTCGTTGAACCAGCCCGGCGCCGGGATGCCGATCTTCTCCAGGATCGAGTTGACCGGCCCGGTCCCGGGGTTGAGCAGGAACGCGAACGCCATGGTCGCCGCGACCGGCGGGGCCAGGTAGGGCAGGTAGAAGAGGGTGCGGAAGACCCCCGTACCCGTCTTGATCTTCGTGATGAGCATGCCGACGCCGAGGCCGAAGACGACCCGGAGCGACACCATCACGATCACCAGCCACAGGGTGTTGCGCAGCGCCGGCCAGAAGTACGGGTAGTGCTCGAAGACGTACGTCCAGTTCTTGGTCCCGGTCCACGTCGGCGCCTTGAAGCCGTCGTAGTGCATGAAGGAGAAGTAGACGGTGGAGATCAACGGGTAGGCGAAGAACACCGCGAACCCGATCAGCCAGGGCGACATGAAGGCGACGGTGCGCAGGGCCTGCTTCCTGCGCTTCGCCGCGAGGTCGGACCTGCGGCGCTTCGACGCCAGTGTGACGGTGCTCATCGCGGTCCTACTTCGCCTGCGCGATGTCGGTGTCGATCTGCTTGGCCGTGGCCTCCAGGCCGGACTTGAGATCCTTGACCTTGCCGCTCTCGTAGTCGTACCCGAAGTTCTGGATCGTCGTCAGGTACACACCGCCGTTGACGGAGGCGGGGGACGTCGTGGAGTTCGGGTTGGCGGCGATGTCCAGGAACGTCTTGAAGCGCGGGTCGTACGTCAGCTTCGGCGACTTCAGGGCGGCCAGCGTGGAGGGCACGTTGTGGATGGCGTTGGAGAAGTTCACCACCGCGTCCGTGTCCGTGGTGATGTACTTGACGAACTCCCAGGCCGCGTTCTGCTTCCTGCTGTTCGCGGCGATGCCGGCGATGGTCCCGGTGATGTAGCCCTTGCCGTACTGGGCGACCTGGTCGTCCGGCACGGGCAGCGGGGCGACGCCGATGTCGAACTTCGGTTTGGTCGCGAGGGCCATGCCGAGCCGCCACTCGCCGTCGAGCTGCATGGCGACCTGACCGGTCTGGAAGGGGTGCTTGTCGCCCCACTCGTCGCCGAGCGTCGCCCGGTACTTCTCCAGCTTCTGGAAGCCGCCGAGTTCGTCGACAAGGTCCTTCTGCAGCGTGAACGCCTCGGTGAAGGCGGGGTCCTTGGCGATGTCCGACTTGCCGTCGGCGGTGAAGTAGGTCGGCGAGAACTGCGCCGCGTAGTGCTCGGTCGTGGTCTCCCAGCCGTGGTAGTCCGGCATGAATCCGAGCTGCCTGTAGCTGTCGCCCTGGTCGATCGTCAGCTTCTTGGCGTCCGCCTTGAACTCGGTCCACGTCTTCGGCGGGCTGGTGATGCCGGCCTTCTGGAACGCCGTCTTGTTGTAGTAGAGGCCGTACGCGTCCCCGAGCAGCGGCGCCGTGCAGCGGTTGCCGTCGTACTGGGTGTACTCGTTCATCGCCTTCGGGAACGTCGTCTCCGGGTCGATGCCGGACTTCTTGAAGAACGGGTTCAGGTCGACCAGCGCGCCCGAGGAGCAGAACTTGCCCACGTTGTTGGTGGTGAACGACGAGATGACGTCCGGGGCCTTGTCGCCGCCGCTGCGCAGCGCCTGGTTGATCTTGTCGTCGGTCATGTTGCTGACGACGTTGACGTGGATGTTGGGGTGCGCCTTCTCGAAGCCGGCGATCAGCGCGTTGACCGCCTTCACCTCGTTCGGGGCGCTCCAGGCGTGCCAGAAGTTGATGGTGGTGTTCGCGGAGGCGTCGTCGTCGGCTCCGGAGGAGGACTGACCCGTGCAGGCGGTGAGCAGGGCCAGCGAACTGACTGCCACGGTCAGGGCAAAAGCCGTCTTTCGGGCAGCTGAGGGTATGGGCATGGCGAGATCTCCCGGGGCGGGCGGTGAGCGAGGGAAGGAACTGGCTGTGCGGGGGTCTGCGGGGGCTCAGCGCGAGGTGTCGAAGACCTCGTCGCGGGTGGTCGCGAGCGCGCTCTCCAGCGCGCCGCGCAGCACGGGGTGGGTACGGACGTCGCCGACGACGAGCCGCGGCCGCGCGGCCGCCAGCTCCTCCAGCTCGGCCTGGACGAGGGCGCGCAGCACTTCGCCGCCCGAGGTCAGGGCGGTGCCGCTGAGGACGACGAGTTCGGGGTCGAGGACGGAGACGAGGGAGGCCAGACCGGTGGCGAGCCGGGTCGCGTAGGTCCGCAGAAGCTGGTGGTAGGGCCCGGTGGCGTGGTCGGCGGCGCGCGCGACGAGTTCGGCGGCCACCTCGTCGTACGGACCGTCCGGCAGGTCCTCGATGCCCAGCTCGCGCGCCAGCCGGGGCACGGCCTGCGAACCGGCGAGCTCCTGGTAGCCACCGCTGTTGGCCTTGGTGACCTGGCGGACCAACGGGGTGCCCGGCACCGGCAGGAAGCCGACCTCGCCGGCGCCGCCGGTCCAGCCGCGGTGCAGCCGGCCGCCGAGGACCAGGGCGGCGCCGAGGCCCTCCTGGCTCCACAGCAGCACGAAGTCGCCGTGGCCGCGGGCCGCGCCGAGCCGCTGTTCGGCGATGGCGGCGAGGTTGACGTCGTTCTCGTACTCGACCGGCATCGGCAGCGCGGCGGCGAGGTCGTCGAGCAGTGCGGGGGAGTGCCAGCCGGGCAGGTGCGAGGCGTACCGCAGCCGGCCGGTGTTGGGGTCGAAGGCGCCGGGCGTGCCGATGACGACCCGGTGCACGTCGTCCCGGGCCAGCCCGGCCGCCTTCACGGCGCCGTCGAGGGCGTCGGTCACCTGCCGGACGACGGACTGGGCGGAGCGGCGGCCGGGGGTCGGCAGCTCGTACTCGCCGACGGTACGGCCGGTGACGTCGGCGACGGCGGCTCGGATCCGGCCCGGGTTGACGTCCAGGCCGGCGGCGTGGGCCGCGCTCGGGTTCACCGAGTACAGCTGGGCGTTGGGGCCCGGCCGGCCCTCGCTGGTGCCGGTCGCCAGGACCAGTCCGGCCGCCTCCAGGCGGGCCAGCAGCTGGGAGGCGGTCGGCTTGGAGAGGCCGGTGAGCTTGCCGATCCGGGTGCGCGAGAGCGGGCCGTGCTCCAGCAGCAGGTCCAGTGCGGCGCGGTCGTTCATGGCGCGCAGCACACGCGGGGTGCCCGGCGTACCGGCGGTTCCTGCCATGGGGTTCGACACCTGCCTTTCCAGCCGCTCAGTTTCCCAGTGACCTGGGGCTTCGGTCCAGCCGGGTGCACGGCTTCGGCCGTCCACCCGGCTGATCACTGTTAGGAAAGTTTCCTGTTGGCTGGAAAACGTAGGCCGCCGGACGGGGGTCGTCAATAGCCCGCAAGGGCGGCAACCCAGTCGTTACCTGGGCTTGGACATGTGAAGGGCGGCGCCGAGGGCGATGCGGAGGGCGGCGCCGAGGACGGAGCGAAGGGGCATGGGAAGGGCCCGCCCGGAAGATCCGGACGGGCCCTGCGGTGTGTGGACGGCTGCTGAGCAGGAACGTCACTTCACCGCGATGTAGTCCCCGGTGGCCGTCGCCGCCGCGGTGGTCGCCGTACCCGCGAAGACGTACCGGTAGTAGCCGCTCTTCGACGCCTTCACCGTGGTGGAGAGGGCGCCGCCGGTGCCGGAGGTGATGCCCTTGACGTTCGTGTAGGTCGTGCTGCCCGCGGCGCGGAACTGCAGGACGGCCTTCTGCCCCGAGTAGCCCTTGTACGACGTGGATTCCCAGTCCGCCCGGGTCAGCTTGCCCCGGACGGTGATCGTCTTCCCCTTGGCCACCGGCTCCGGCGAGGCGTCGGCGGTCAGCCTGGCCGCGCGCTGCACCTTCGCGGTGGTCAGGTTGCCCCAGATGGCCACGTCGGACTCGGCGCTGAGGAAGTCGTCCGAGGCGGTGCCGTCGGTGTGGGCGTACAGGCCCCCGGCCTTCCAGGTGGTGGCGTCCCCGGCCTCGAACAGGTCGAGGCCCGGGGCGACCTGGATGGTCTCGGAGCAGCTCTCGGTGACCGTGGTGTCCGTGGTGGCGGTCGTCGTGCAGGCGGGCATGGTGGTCGGGTCCAGCTCGTTGTCGAGCGCCCGCAGGGTGCCGCGGTAGAGGATCACCGCGGCGAACGTCTTCTTGTTGTCGATGACCAGGTCGGCGGGCCGGGTCATGGTGTACGTCACCGGCACGCTCACCGTCTTGGCGGTGCCGACGACGATCGCCTTGCCCTTGTTCACGGTCACGGCGGAGAAGACCAGGTTCGGCGTGGCCGCGGAGGCGGCGGGCGCCGCGATGCCGGCCAGGGCCAGGGCACCGGTCAGGGCGGTGCCTATGGCGAGCTTTCTCATGTATCCCCACATTCGAGACGGGCCCCCGGGGCGACGTCGCGCTCCAGATCAAGGGCCCGTGGTGGGGCGACCATAGATCATCACGCGGACGGGGGAGTGCGGGGGTCCTGTGAAGGCCGTCTGCATCGCCGTCCGCAGCACCGTCTGAATCCGGCCACAGGCCGATTCGTGATCACGGCTGCGTCACGATCTTCGTTCGCGCTGGCGGAGACGGCCCCTCTCACCGTTTCCTGCTGGTGGTCCGGCTGCCGACCAGCAGAACCCGGACAACCCGGAGAACTCAGAGAACCCGGAGAACCCGGAGAACGGGGATGTGCGTGGCCCACCGAAGACGGCTGTTCGCCCGGCTGCTGCGGCGCGGCTTCGTCGACTCCGTGCCCTTGGTGCTGGGGATGTACGTCATCGCCGTCATGGACGAAGGCCTCACCTGGTCGGCGCTGCGCGAGGCGACCGCGCTCCCGGCGGTCGTGGCAGTGGCCTGCCCGCTGTGGGCGGCCTGGCGGACCCGTTCCCTGGTGCGCTGCGCCCGCGAACTGGGCGTCGAGGCCACCGAGGGGCTGCTTGACGGCACCCAGACCCACACCGTCACCGGCATCCCGCTCGACCGCGTCCGCGCCCGGCTGGAGGCGGCCCGGCGGGCGTCGGATCTCACCGGCGGCAACCCGCTCCGCTTCCGGTGGCACCCGTACCGCACCCGGGTGTCGGTACAGGGCGAGGTCGCCTACATCGCCGTCACGGGCGAGGCGCATGTGGAGGTCAGCGCCGCCGGAAACCTGGAGCACGGCCTCTTCCGGGGGGCCGCGTTCACGGCGCTCTGCGCGATAGTGCGCGCGGTGGCGGGCCGTTGAGCCGAGGGCCGCTCAGTCGCCGAGGAAGGGAGCCGTGTCCAGGGTGGGGTAGGGGGCAGGGAGGGGGAGCGGGTCGCCGAGGCTCACCTTCTCGTCGGTCCTGTAGTACGCCTCGGTGGGGTCGTCGCCGGGGAGGACGGGGTCGGTGTAGCAGTGGGCGGTCCCGGCGTGGCGGTCGATGAGGACGTAGACGGGGATGCCGACTGCGGCATAGGTCGCCAGTTTGGCGCCGGTGTCGACCGCGTGGTTGGTCGACGTCACCTCGCCGACCAGCGCAACCATGTCGATGGGGTACCAGCCCTTGTGGGCTTTGCGGTAGGCCTCGTCGAGTTCCGTCGGATTGCGTCGCAGCACGTAGAAGTCAGGGATGACGAGGGCCGTCGTGCTGCCGTCCTGGTGCGCTCCTCGATAGCCATTGCCCATGCCCGCCAGGTCGAACCCCGCCGTGAAGAACTGGACAGCGAGCTTGAAGGCACCAGCGTTGTGCTGGTTGTTCGGTTGCGGCGGCACGATGACCGTCCCCTCGACGTACTCGGGTCGAATCGGCGCCACCGACGCCTCCTCGATCGCGATCAACAGATCGATGGGGTCCTGCTCCGTCATGACCTTCTCCATGATCGGTTCGGCGCTCATCCCTGGGTCTCCTTGTCGCACTGGTGCCAGGCTAAGCCCGCGCCGGGCGCCCCGGCAGAACGATGGGGCACCCCGGGCGTCGTAGGACGCCGGAATGCCCCACCGTTCACTCGAACGAGCGTGCTGAACCGTTCCGCTACCGGCCGCCCGTCGCCGACCGCGGCGGAGTGATCGGGGTCGTCGCCGCCACCTGCGGCGAGTCCGAGTCGGCGAACACCGACGGCGCCGCCACCGCGTCCGTGCGGTCGGGGGTCTCCTCGTCCAGGAGTACCGCCGTCTCGCCGCCCACGATGCGGATGTGCGCCGCGTCGAACGCCCGCTTGATCCGCCAGCGCAGCTCGCGCTCCACGGCCAGCGCCTTGCCCGGCATGGTCTTCGCGGAGACGCGGACCACCATCGAGTCGATGAGCACGGAGTCCAGGCCGAGCACCTCGATGGGGCTCCACAGGACCTCGTTCCAGGGCTCTTCCTTGGACATCTTCTCGGCGACCTCGTCCAGGGTGGCGCGTACCTTGTCCAGGTCCTCGCTGGCCCGCACGGTGACGTCGACGCCCGCCGTGGCCCAGCCCTGCGAGAGGTTGCCGATGCGCTTGATCTCGCCGTTGCGGACGTACCAGATCTCACCGCTCGACCCGCGCAGCTTGGTCACGCGCAGGCCGACCTCGACCACCTCCCCGGAGGCCACCCCGGAGTCGATGGTGTCGCCGACGCCGTACTGGTCCTCCAGGATCATGAACACGCCGGACAGGAAGTCGGTGACCAGGTTCCGGGCGCCGAAACCGATCGCCACACCGGCGACACCGGCGGAGGCCAGCAGCGGCGCGAGGTTGATTTGGAAGGCCGACAGCACGGTCAGCGCGGCCGTGCCCAGGATCACGAAGCTCGCCACCGACCGCAGCACGGACCCGATCGCCTGCGAGCGCTGCCGCCGCCGCTCGGCGTTGACCAGCAGCCCGCCGAGGGTCGTGCCCTCGGCGGACTCGACGGTCCGGTTCATCCGGTCGATGAGCTTGGTGATCGCCCGCAGCACGACCCTTCTGAGCACCACCGCGATCACCAGGATCAGCAGCACCTTCAGCCCGATCGCCAGCCAGGTCGACCAGTTCTGCTCGACCCAGCTCGCGGCGTTGGTGGCGCTCTCCTGGGCGTCCTGGAGCGTGGGCACCGCCGGGGCCGTCGAGCCCGAGGGGCTCGGCGACGGCGACGAACCGGCGGCCAGTAGGACGGCGGGCAAGGACACGGCGGGTACCTCCAGGCGGTGCGGTACTGCCCTCCGGTACGGCGATCAGGGTCGGGCACGGCGTTCAAGGTCACGGAAAGGTCACCGGACGGACAGGAACACCACACTAACGGGGCATCGTGTGTGGGCCCGGCCGTTAGGAGAAGGAGAGACCGTGCTCACGCCCGCTTCTCGCCACGGTCTGAACAGGTCTGCTTGAAAAGGGGCGCGACCGGGGGATGAATGCGGTGTGGTCGAAAACACTCCCAGCCCGTTACCGGGAGATGGTGGCGCGTCCACCAGGCAGGAGGGGAGACTGGCCACAGATCGTCCCGGCGCGAGCCACGCGCCGCCGACGCCCAAGGAGGCACCCGTGCCGCATGTCCTGGTCCTCAACGCGTCGTACGAGCCGCTCGGCGTCGTACCGCTCCGCCGCGCGCTCGTCCTCGTCCTGGAGAACAAGGCTGTCGCCTTGGAGGAATCCGGCGCCTATATGCACAGCGCGACCGTCACAGTCCCCGCACCCAGCGTGGTCCGGCTCAAGCGATTCGTACGGGTTCCCTACCGGGGGCCCGTTCCTCTCACCCGCAGGGCGCTCTTCGCGCGCGACGGGGGCCGGTGCATGTACTGCGGTGGCGTCGCAACCAGCGTCGACCACGTCATCCCGCGCAGCCGCGGGGGTCAGCACGCCTGGGACAACGTGGTGGCGTCCTGCCGCCGCTGCAACCACGTCAAGGCCGACCGGCATCTCTTCGAGATCGGCTGGCGGCTGCGCCACAAACCGGCCCCGCCCACCGGCCTCGCCTGGCGCATCATCGGGACCGGCCATAGGGACCCGCGCTGGCTGCCCTACCTGCAGCCGTACGGCGCGGACGACGCCCTGGCCCGGATCGACGGCATCTCCGCCTGACGATCCGGGCCTTCGCACACCCCGTGGCTGTCCGTCCGGCCACGGGGCCTTCCGCCGTGCACGGAGTGCCCCACGGCCGGGCCGGCTCGCCTGGACGGTCGCGATCCGCTCGCCTCGTACGTCACGTGCCGCGCGGCGCGCACTCGATGCCGGCGACCAGCGTGCCCGGCGGGGCGGCCCGGCCGGGTGCGGGGGCGGCCTGCTCGTCGAGCCCGCGGGCGGCGTGGACCCGCAGCAGTCCTTCGATACCGCGCAGCAGGGTCTCACCGGCCGCGACGGGGTCGCCGAGGTAGCCGGCGCTCATCGCGCCGTCGCGGAGCATGACGAAGTGCCGCCCGGCGTGCTCGGCCTGGGCGGCCGTGATCTCGGCGAACAGTCCGGTGATCGTCTGCAGGAACCATGCGCGGTGCTGCACGACGGCCCGGTGGACCGGGTGCTCGGGGTCGGGGAACTCCGCTGCGGCGTTGAGGAAGGCGCATCCGCGGTAACCGGGTGAGCGGATCTGCTCGACCAGGGACGCGCCGATGCCCCGCAGGATGCCGTCGGGCGGCAGGTCCGCGGCCGTCAGGGAGCCGATCTGGGTGCGGATCGCCTGGTCGACGCTTCCGAGGTAGGCGACGGCGAGGTCTTCCTTGCTGCGGAAGTGGCGGTAGAAGGTGGCGTTGGTGACCTTCGCCTCGGCGACCAGGCGGTCGACGCCCACTTTGTGGATGCCCTCCGCGTAGAAGAGCTGTCCGGCGGTCCTCAGGAGCCGTTCCCGGGCCGCGGAGGCTCGCCTGCCGGTGCCTGTGGCGGCTTCCGTCTTCGTCATGCCGCCCATGGTAGCGGGTAGAACGCTCTCTCTTGTTTTCGTGGAGGGTCTGTGCCAGGGTCAAAAGAGAAAGAGCGTTCTACCTACCTCTTGGTCACTGGAGTACCCATGGCATCCACCGCCTCCGCCGAGCCCCTCGCCGCCGCACCCTCGCTGCGCCGGCTGTACGTCGTCCGCTTCCTCTTCGCCGCCGCGTGGGCCGCGCTCCTGCTGGTGTCCGGCTCCGGGCTCACCACCGGGGCCAGGCTGCTGCTGTTCGTCTATCCCGCCTTCGACGTGGCCGCGGCCGTCGTCGACGCGAGGTCGGCGCGCGCCGCCGGGCCGCTCAAGGGCCTGTACGCCAACATGGCCGTCAGCGTGCTCGCCGCCGTCGGCCTCGCGATCGCCGGCACCTCGGGCGTCGCCGACGTGCTGCGCGTCTGGGGCGCGTGGGCGATCGTCTCCGGCCTCGTCCAGCTCCTCGTGGGCGTCGCGCGCCGGCCGATGGGCGGCCAGTGGGCGATGATCCTCAGCGGTGGCATCTCCGTCCTCGCCGGCGCGTCCTTCATCCGAAGCGCCGCACAGGACGACCCCTCGCTGACCGCCCTCGCGGGCTACGCCGCTTTCGGCGGGATCTTCTTCCTCGTCTCGGCGCTGCGCCTGCCCCGCCCGACCTCCAGGAGCTGACCCGCCCCGCCCGAGGACCGCTCCGGCCGGCCGCGGCGTGCGAGCCGGGACATGCCCGCCGAGGTCCGGCTCGGGTCGCAGGTCGCTCCGATGGGGCGCGACAGTCGCACGCCGTCTCTGTCGGTCGCCCGGACGCGGTCGGTTCGCGCGGCGCGCGGTCCCGTCGTCACGCGTGCCCTCGCGCCGACGGGGTAGGGCTCCTTCGACCCGGCGTTCGCCGCCGTACCCGACGTCAGACGAGGAGGCCGCCGTGGCCGCAACGGTTCATCATCCGATCCCGGCCCAGTTCAAACCCCCGGTGCGGGCCGAGGAGGAGCCCGACCTGTGCGTGTTCAGCGCCGAGAGCGCGTGCGCCGAGGCACCGCTGACCAGTGAGCCGCCGCTGCCCGTCGCCGAGCCCCTCACCAGCGAACCGCCGCTGGCCGACGCGGTGCCGCTGACCAGCGAGCCGGGGTTGTAGATGAACGAAGCCCTGGACCCGGGGCTGTGCCGGCTCGCGGAGCTGCACGGCGTCGCCACCTCCTACAGCCCGGCCCCGGACCGCACGGTCGCCGCCTCCGCCGGTGCCGTGATCGCCGTACTGGGCGCCCTGGGCGTCGACGCGAGCGGCCCGGAGGCCGTCCGCACCGCCCTCGCCGACCGGGAGCGGGAACTCGCCGCGCGGCTGCTGCCCCCGACGGTCGTCCACTGGGCGGGCACCGGCGAACCCGACCTCGGCCTGCCCGCAGGCACCCGGCTCCAGGTGCGGACGGAGGACGGGCAGAGCAAGGACGACGTGCGGGACCTGCCGCCCGGCGCGCACCTGGTGACCGCCACCGCGCCCGACGGCCGTACCGCCCGCGCCCACCTGATCGTCGCCCCCGACCGGCTGCCCACCCCCGCCGGCCGCTCCTACGGCATCCTCGTCCAGCTCTACTCGCTGCTCTCCCGCCACTCCTGGGGCATGGGCGACCTCGGCGACCTCGCCCGGCTGGCCGACTGGGCCGGACGCACGGCCGGAGCGGGGTTCGTGCAGGTCAACCCCCTGCACGCGGCCGTACCCGGAGCCCCGACCGACCCCTCGCCCTACCGCCCCTCCTCCCGCCGCTTCCCCGACCCGGTGCACCTGCGGCCGGAGGCCGTCCCCGAGTACGCCGCGGACCCCGCCGTCGCGGACCGGGCCGGGCAGCTGCGCTCCGCCGTCCTCGACCAGGGCGCTCTCATCGACCGGGACGCCGTGTGGGAGCTGAAGCGGGAGGCGCTGGAGACGGCGGCCGCCGCGCCCCTCACGCCCGACCGGCAGGCCGCCTACGACGCCTTCCGCGCCGCGGAGGGACAGGCCCTGGAGGACCACGCCACCTGGTACGCGCTCGCCGAACGGCACGGCTCCGACTGGCACCGCTGGCCCGAGGCCCTGCGCGACCCCCGCTCACCCGAGACCGCCCGCGCCCGCGCCGAGCTGGCCGACCGCGTCGGCTTCCACGCCCGCCTCGCCTGGCTCACCGTCACCCAGCTCACCGCAGCCCAGCGCGCCGCCCGCGAGGCCGGCATGCCGGTCGGGATCGTGCACGACCTCGCCGTCGGCGTGCACCCCGCGGGCGCCGACGCCTGGGCCCAGCAGGACCACTTCGCCGCCGGGATGTCCGTCGGCGCCCCGCCCGACGCCTTCAACGCCCGCGGCCAGGACTGGGGCCTGCCGCCCTGGCGCCCCGACCGCCTCGCCGCCTCCGGCCACGCCCCCTTCCGCGAACTCCTGCGCGCCCTCTTCCGCTACGCGGGCGCCCTGCGCATCGACCACGTGATGGGCCTGTTCCGGCTCTGGTGGGTGCCCGAGGGGCGGCCGCCCACCGAGGGCACCTACGTCCGCTACGACGCCGAGGCCATGCTCGCCCTGCTGGCCCTGGAGGCGACCCGCGCCGGAGCGGTGGTGATCGGCGAGGACCTGGGCACGGTGGAGCCGGGGGTGCGCGAGACGCTCCAGCGGCACGGCGTGCTCGGCACCTCCGTGCTCTGGTTCGAACGGGACTGGGACGGCGACGGCCGCCCGCTGCCCCCGGAAGGCTGGCGTGCCGACTGCCTCGCCACCGCCACCACCCACGACCTGCCGCCCACCGCCGCCCGCCTCACCGGCGAGCACGTCGAACTCCGCGACCGGCTCGGCCTGCTCACCCGCCCGCTCGCGGAGGAACGGGCCGAGGCGGCGGCCGACATCGCGGAGTGGCTGGCCCTGCTGACCCGCCTCGGCCTGCTCGCCGTGTCCGAGTCCGGGGACGAGGAGGCCGAGATCCGCGCCGTTCACCGGTTCCTGCTGCGCACCCCGGCCCGCATGATCGGCGTCTGGTTCCCGGACACGGTCGGCGACCGCCGCCCGCAGAACCTCCCCGGCACCTGGGACCAGTACCCGAACTGGCGGCTGCCCATCGCCGACACCAAGGGCCGCCCGGTGACCCTGGAGGAACTGACGGCCTCCGAGCGAGTCCGGGCGCTGTTCCGGACCCTGCACACGGACGGCCCGTCCACGGCATGACGACGACCCGCCTCGGGCCTCGCGCCCCCGGCCACCGGCGGCGACCGGGGGTCGGGGGTCGGGGGCTGGGGCGACGGTCGGGTTCCGGCGGTGTCCGGGGTCGGGGGTCCGACGGGTGTTCGGGTGCCGGGGGTGTCCGGGGTCGGGGCAGGCGGCCTGCGGTGAGGGGCGAGCGCGAGGGGCGAGGTCGGGGGTCCGGCGGGTGTTCGGGTGCCGGTCCGCGATCCTTGAGCCATGCGTGCCGCCCGTCTGATCCGCATGGCGCTTCTCGTCCAGTCGAGCCCCGGGATGACCGCCGACTCCCTCGCCCGTGAGCTGGACGTCTCCCGGCGCACGGTGATCCGCGACGCCCAGGCGCTGCAGGAGGCCGGCGTTCCCATCCGCGCCGAGCGCGGCCGCGCGGGCGGCTACCGGCTGGCGCCGGGCCACCGGACCCGGCTCACCACGCTGCACCCCACCGAGGCGGAGACGCTCTACCTCTCCGGTCTGCCCACCGCCCTGCGCGACCTGGGTCTGTCCGACGCGGCGGACACCGCAAGGCTGAAGCTGTCGGCCACCCTGCTGCCCTCACTGCGCGCGGCCGCCGAGTCGTCGGAGCGCCGCTTCCACCTGGACGCCCCGGCCTGGTTCCGCGAACCGTCGGCACCACAACTCCTGCCGGAGCTGGCGCGCGCCGTGTGGTCCGACCGCACCGTCGAGCTGGCCTACGCGCGACCCGCCCGGGACGGCACGCCGCCCCGCACGGTCACCCGCCTCCTGGAGCCGTACGGGCTCGTCCTCAAAGCCGGCGTCTGGTACGTCGTGGGCCGGGTCCCGGCCGAGCGGACGACCGGCCGGGAGGGCGCCTGGCGCACCTACCGCGTCGACCGCGTCACGGCGCTCTCGCCCGCGCCCGGCGCCGACGGACCCTTCGTCCGCGACCCGTCCTTCGACCTCGCCGCGCACTGGCAGGCCCACGCGGACGCGTTCGCACGGGCGCTGCTGCGCACGACCGTCACCGTGCGGCTGACCGGGCGCGGCCTGCGCCGCCTGCCCGCGGTGGTGGACCCGGCGGGGGCGGGCGAGACGCTGGCGGCCGCGGCGGCGGGCGTGCCGGACGCCGCCGGGCGGGTCACGCTCGACATTCCCGTGGAGTCGGAGGACGTGGCCTTCGGCCAGCTCACCGGACTCGGCGCGGACGTGGAGGTGCTGGCCCCGGCGGGCCTGCGCGCCCGCTTCCGCGAGCACGCGCGGGCCCTGGCCGCGCTGTACGACGCGGCGCCGGGGGACCGGCCACCGGTGGAGCAGTCGCCTGGGGACCGGCCGCCGGTGGAGCAGTCGCCTGGGGACCGGCCGCCGGTGGAGCAGTCGCCTGGGGACCGGCCGCCGGTCGAGCAGTCGCCTGGGGACCGGCCGCCGGGGAAGGCGCAGGACGACGGCGGGTCGGTCGTGGATCAGCGGTAGTCGTCCGGCGAGCCGGCCTTCCCGCCGAACACGACGTCCTCGAAGTAGGCCATGGCGTCCGGCCGGCTGCCGTCCACGTCCCGTACCCCGTAAGCCCTGGCGAGCTCCCCGCTGGAGGTGGACCCGCCGTTCCAGCGGGCGGCCCGGTCCGGGTCGGCGGCGAGCGCGGCGACGGCGCGGGCGAGGTAGTACGGCGACTCGGCGACCGCGAAGTGCGGATCCCGGGCGACGGCGTCGCGCCAGTTCTCCTCGGTCACGCCGAAATGGGCGAGCATCTGCTCCGAGCGCAGGAAGCCCGGCGTGACGGCGACCGCCGTGCCGCCGTACTCCGCCAGCTCCTGGCCCAACCCGAAGGCGATCCGGATCGGCGCGTTCTTCGCGAGGTCGTAGTAGAGGTTCTCGCGGTAGCGGCGGTTGAAGGCCGCCGTGCCGTCGGTGACCTCCACGTGCAGGGGCGCGTCCGAGCGGACCAGGAGCGGAAGGGCGAGCGCGGCGGTGATCACGTGCGAGCGCACCCCGAGGTCCAGGATGCGCAGGCCGTCGGCGAGCGGTGTCTCCCAGCTCTTCTTGCCGAACACGGAGCCGACGAGCAGGTGTTCGCCGCCCCACAGGTCGTTGACGAGGATGTCGAGCCGCCCCTGTTCGCGGTCGATGCGCTCGACGAGGATCCGGACCTGGTCCGGGGCCAGATGGTCGGTGGGGACGGCGACGCCGGTGCCGCCTGCCGCCGTGACCAGCTCCGCGGTCTCCTCGATGGTCTCCGTCGTCCGGCCGACCTCGCTGGCGTGACCTCGGGTGGTGCGGCCCGTGACGTAGACGGTGGCGCCGACCCGGCCGAGTTCGACGGCGAGGGCCCGCCCGGCGCCGCGGGTGGCCCCGGCGACGAGCGCGATCCGGCCGGCGAGCGGGCCGTCCCCGCCGATGTCCCGGGTGCGGGTCTCCTGCGTGCCGATGCCCTGGGTGCTGCTGTCCTGGGTGGTGCTGGCATGGGTGGTGCTGCTGTCCTGCTCCATGCCACTCACGGTGCCCGTCAAAGGTGACAGTTCGCGTCACTCTTTTCCGGCGATCCGCGCCGGCGCCGGACGGTGGCGGCCTTGAGGTACCCCCGGGCGCGCGTCCCCCGGACGGGCCAGCTAACTTTGGCTTCGTGGACAAGAAGAACGCCCTGCGCGCCGGCGCCCTGGCTGCCGGTACGACGCTGATGATGCTGCTCATGTCGTCGCCCGCCCTCGCGCTCGCGCGTGACGACGGTGACGACCCCGGCAAGGGCCTGAGCGTCATCCAGACGCTGGGTCTCTACGTCCTGACCCCGCTCGTGCTGTTCGCGGTCATCGCCGGCCTCGTGATGGTGCTGGACAAGTCCAAGGTCCGGGTCACCAAGCCGAAGGCGAAGGCGTAGGTCCGAGGCTCCCTGCTCCACCGAGGGCGCCGGTCGGCTCCCGTACGTACCGGGCGTCCAGAAGTAACCGCACAT